>JBQCFO010000586.1:0-10982 GCA_051959055.1 Ginsengibacter sp.
TCCACATGTGGACACAGATCGTTGGAAAAATAAAACTGGCCACGCTTCCCTGGATAAACCATTCATGGCATATTACTTTACATATAGTGCCAACGGGTTTGACAACGGAAATCATGCCCTACAAAGACGAGAATTTTCAAATTGATTTTGACTTTATTGATCACCATTTAAAAATTACTACCAGCAAAGGCGAGTTAAGGAAATTTGATCTGCATGGAATTTCTGTGGCTGATTTTTATAAAAAATTTTTTGAGCTTCTTGCTGAACTGAAAATTGATTTAATTATAAGACCGGTTCCTGTTGAACTTGAGAACCCCATTCCATTTGAAAAAGACACGGTTCATAAAACATACGATGAAGATCAGGTTGTAGCATTTCATCAAGCCTTGCTTTCTATTCAAAATGTTTTCAGAAGTTTTCGGAGTGAATTTAAAGGGAAGTGCAGCCCGATACATTTTTTCTGGGGAAGTTTTGATTTAGCCCTTTCATTTTTTTCAGGAAGAAGAGCGCCTCAGCATCCTGGTGGAATTCCCGGAATGCCTGATTGGGTAGCAGAAGAAGCCTATTGCCGGGAAGTAAGCAGCTGTGGTTTTTGGACAGGAAGCGAGAGACTTGCTGAACCTGCATTTTATTGCTATCTGTATCCTGAACCTGAAGGATATAAAAACGTGAAAGTGCAGCCGGAGGAGGCTTATTATAATACCACGCTCAGTGAATTTATTTTGCCTTATTCGGTAGTGCAGCAATCATCCGATCCAGAAAAAAAGCTTCTTGAATTTTTAAATAGTACTTATCAAACGGGCGCTAATTTGGCAAAATGGGATCGCACATTATTAGAAGTACAATAAACCCGGTTACCTGTATTCTGCAAAAATCTCATCTTCATAACACCACAGCCATTTTTCCTCCGGCTCTGCAGAAATGATTACGGGATGATGTGTATGATGATTATGCTTTGTCATGTGTGTATTTGGCGATTGATCACAGCAGAGTGTAACACCACACGTCTGGCAAGTTCTCAAATGTACCCATTCACTTCCGGTTTTTATGCATTCTTCACATACCAGTTCTTTTGGCAACTTCAGTTCTTTCAGGCTTTTAATGTGTTCGCACACAGATTCATTTTCCATGAAAAATAATTTGAGTTCTAAATAAAATTGATTTTTTTTTTCTGAAAAATAATAAGTCAATGCCGGAATTATTACTCACTTCTGATAATATAATAAACACAGGTTGTTACAAAATTTCTTAGAAAAGGAATTTTGCTTACGATTGAATTTTGCTTTTTCACTTTCACATTGAATTTCCATTCGTAAATAGGATTAAAGAGATAATGGATTTTACCTGTTGTTTTATAACCTGTATCTTTTACTATTCTTTCAAACCTTTCGATAGAGATGCCGGTTTCTTTTATTTCCAATAACTGAGCAACATTTGAATCTGACTCACCAAATAATTTTAAAAGGCTTTTATAAATCGGTCTTGGAAATAAATGGAAATACGGCACTTTAGATAATTTTTTTTCACACAGTTGCTGGTGGCCGCCAAACGGCATTTGCCAGGGAGGAAACCCGAAAAATATAATTCCGTCAGGGTTTAGAAATTCGCGTAATCTTACCAATAACTTTGACTGGTCATGAATGTGTTCAATGACGTCTTTGAGAATAATGATATCAAATTTGCCACCGAGGCTTTCTACATCAGTATCATAAATATCTTTCGCTACAAACGAAAGCTTTCCATTTGCGATATCATCGGCCATCCACTGTGCTCCGTTTTTTATTCTTGTTTCATCAAATTCAACACCAACGCCTACACATTCTTTATTAATAAACGCTTTGAGCACACCTCCTTCGCCACATCCAATCTCCAATACACGCATACCGTTTTTGATTAAAAAATTCTGTTCAATAAAGGGCAGCACATATTTTTCGGCATTCATTTGCTGAATATCGAAATATCTTTTTCTGTCGGCATGAAATTCAAACATGGGCGGGAGGCATAAAATGATTCAAATAAAAAACCCTGGCCGCGAATTTATCGAACTTCCTACAAAATTTTTTGAATAATTCAAAGATGATTATTTGATTTTTGATTCCTACATTCGCGGCCATTTTCAAAATTTAAACAAAAGAAAAAATGAAAAAATCCGTACTTACAATGGCTGCGATTGCAGCATTTGGCTTTGCTACAAAAGCCCAGAATTTTGGTTTTCAAAAAGGAGATGTTATCCTGGAAGGCGCAATTGGCGTTTCTACCACCGACAACAAAACTACAGAGATGAAAACATCTTCATTCAATTTGACTCCTTCAGTTGGATACTTTGTAACCGATAAAGTAGCCGTAGGTTTAAATTTAGGTTATGGCGAATCAAAAAGCACGAATTATTCCGGCTCTACCGATAGCTATACAAAAACAAACGCTGCGGGAATTGGTGTATTTGGCCGTTATTATTTTCTTGATTTAGGCCAACGTTTTAAAGCTTATGGCGAAGCAGATCTTGGATACGACCAGATGGGCGGCGAAACCAGTAATGGAACCACAACAACCAAAAATGACAAAGTAAATACCTTTGGAATCGGTGCCGGCGTGGGAGCTAATTTCTTCCTTACACAGAAGATTGCGATCGGCTATCAATTTGCGAATGTAATCGGTTTTTCCAGCTCAAAAGTTGACAAATCGGGGGCAAAAGCAACCAATTCATTTAATCTGAATCTGAACAGCTTTAGCAATTTCTTCAACTCCGGTCAGTTTAGTCTTACTTTTAAATTGTAAAAAAAAATAAGAAATTAAGCTAAGACTTTCAAGAGGTAGTGGTACAGCCGCTACCTTTTGTTTTTAAGAAAAACGATGACCAGCAAAGAAAGAAATAACAGATATTCCTGTTTATTAAAAATTAATTTTCCTGAAGCGCTGAACAGTGATTAGAAATGATGAATCTGCTTCTAACACCAGCTAAATATTATAAGCTATTTACGGATATTCTTTAAGACTATTTGTAAATAATAATGGTATTAAATCGAGCAGATCATTTCAATTTACCACATAAAAAAAACCCCTTATTTTGCAATAAGAGGTCGTTGTTTATGAAAATAACTCTAACCTAAATTATTGTTTCTTTTTGTTTTGCTTCCTGGAACTGAATATATTTCCTTCTTTGAATCCATTTCCTTCAGCGCTCCCAAGACGTGTCATGGCGCAACGGAAACCTACTGTGCTGCTGGATTCATCCTGCGACATAAAACGGCGTGCACCCGGAGACAACCAATAAGGCATATCATTCCAGCTTCCACCTTTAATAACCCTTGATTTATCACTTACCAATGTGGTAATGCCATAGCCATAAGTTACACTTGAAATAGAGTCGCCATCCAGGTAGTTGATCACATCGCCTTTTTGATAATTGCGGCGCTGAGAAGCTTCCGCGTCAGTAACCACTACTTTTTTCAATCTTCCCAGGGTATCTCTCACATATTCGCCTGATTCGTCTTTATAATATTTTTCGAATTTATTACCGCGGAAAGGGTTCACATCATCTTCATCAATGGATGTCATCGGGCGATAAACATCCGCTACCCATTCGCTCACATTTCCACTCATATTATATAAACCATATCCATTGGGGTAAAAAGATTTAATCGGGCCTGGTATTGCAGCACGGTCATTTAAACCACCGGCAACTCCCATCACGTCTCCGCTTCCTCTTTTGAAGTTGGCCAAAAATTCCCCCTGCCAGCTGCCGCGACGATTATCACGTAATCCATTTACATTTTTGCTCCATGAGTAAACCTGCTGATTGGAAATTACTTCCTCTCCACGATTTTTTTCTTTGGTTCGCGGTTTAGGATTTTGAGCTACGATTCCGTATGCTGCATATTCCCATTCTGCTTCAGTTGGCAGGCGATAGCCCGGCAATAAAATTCCGTCTTCAAAAGTTACTACTTTCCTTGCTCTGCCGCTTACGTCTTTTAAACCACCTTTTTTCGGAGCGGTTTTATTATTGATCATATCCGGGTTCATCAGGTAGGTATCGGTATTGAAAGTTGCATCACCTTCGCCGCCTTTCATTGCAGCAAGAGGCGCTCTTTTATTTAAATAGCCCTTGTCGATTAATATTTTTTCATTTACCCTGTCTGTTCTCCAAATGCAAAAATCATGTGCTTGCTCCCAGGTAACACCTACAACAGGATAATAATTATAGGCGGGATAACGGAAATAATATTCAACATAAGGCTCGTTATAAGCCAGTTCACTTCTCCAAACCAATGTATCAGGAAGTGCCATTCTCATAATAGTGGTATCGCCATCAAAGGTGTTGGAAAGCCAGTAAAGATATTCGCGGTAGTGAACATTGGCAACTTCAGTTTCATCAATATAGAATGAATTGACACTCACTCTGCGTGGCACGTTATTCCAATCGCCCATTACATCTTCCTCTTTAGCGCCCATTACAAAAGTACCGCCCTGGATAAAAACAAGGCCAGGCCCGGTTTTTTGTTGCTGTGCTTTTAATACATGGAAATTCCCATAGTTTTTATCGTCATAATTCCATCCGGTAACAGAAGATTGTTGTTTCTTTTTACCAAATATTCCTCCGTTTTTACAAGAGGGTAACGCTATTAAAGCGGCCAGGACTACTATGCTTAGTTTACCGGCGGATACTGATTTAAACATGTACGTTCGTTTTGCAGGTTGATTAACGAAAGGTTTTCTTTCTTATTGTGAAAGGGATCTTTTTCTTATGCGAATATAAATACTTTATTTGGTTTTGATTTATTATCCGAAAACATAAAAATATCGCATTTTCATATTTTTGCATTGCATTCACAAATCAGATTCTAAGGCTGAAAGCTAAAGGTGAAATGCAATAATCTTTAAAATAGAGCGTTCAGGTGAAAGTAAAAAAACAAAAGAAAAATATTCATTGTACTGTAACAATTCAACTTTCATATTCATTGAATGTATAAAAATTAATTGGTTGTTAAGGAAAAAAAATTATTTTTACAAACTTCAAACCCCATGTTATAAAGAGAACTCTACCTCATAAGAACATAAAAAATACATGAAAAAAGTCATTTTAAAACTGACGGCATTTTTGATGCTGATAGGTGCCGCAAGCTCTGTAAATGCACAAACAAACTCGATAAACGTGGTAACTACGGCTGTTCCTTTTTTAAGAATTTCGCCTGATGCACGTTCTGGCGGAATGGGAGATGTAGGCGTAGCCACCATCCCGGACGCCAATTCTATTTATTGGAACCTTGCAAAAGTTCCTTTTGCTAAAAGCAACTCCGCTATTGCCCTGACTTATACTCCCTGGCTTAGTTCTTTAGGATTAAATGATGTTTACCTTGTTTCTGCTGCCGGATATGGACAAATAGATGATCAGCAGGCAATTTCCGGATCTATCCGGTATTTTAGTTTGGGAAATATCCAGTTTACAGATGCAAGCGGGCAACCTCTGCAAACTTACCGGCCACGGGAGTTTTCTGTAGATGCAGGATACTCACGTAAGCTTTCCGATAAATTGGGTTTAGGAATTGCTTTAAGATATATTAATTCGAACCTGGCAAGCGGGCAATCCTCCAGTGGTTCTACCTACAAAACCGGAACTGCAGTTTCAGGTGACCTCTCATTATTTAACGATGGTTCTGAAGGCGGAACAGTTTCAGGATTAAACTGGGGCGTAGCTATTTCTAACTTAGGCAGCAAGATTTCTTATACCAACGATGCTTCAGAAAAAGATTTTATCCCTGCCAATCTCGGCCTTGGAGTAGCTTACGTAAACGTGGTTGATGAAACCAGCAAAGTAACATTTGGACTGGATATTAATAAATTGTTGGTCCCAACTCCACCGGCTTTGGGAGATTCAATGGGGCTTGTAAATTATCATAATAAAGGTGTAGTGGAAAGTTGGTTTAGTTCTTTTGGTGATGCCCCGGGCGGCTTTAGTGAAGAGTTGAAAGAATTTCAGATATCTGTAGGCGCCGAATATACCTACAATGATCAATTCTCTCTTCGTGCAGGGTATTTTTATGAAAATCCAACCAAAGGCGACCGCCAGTATTTTACTGTGGGTGCAGGATTGAATTATAATATGTTTGGTTTGAATTTTTCTTATTTAATTCCTTCGGGCAATGGCGTAAACCGCAATCCTTTGTCAAACACACTGCGTTTCAGCATTTTGTTTAACCTCGATAAATCTGCTGCTGTAGGTGGACGGGATTAGCCTTCCCACATATAGCTTTCAGCTTTCAGCATTTAGCACAAAATGAATTATATTTGAACGCTCCTTTTTTGGAGCGTTTCTTTTTAGATCCAACTAAAAGTTGTTTCAGTAAAAGAAGAAATACACGCAATTCTTATTTAATAAATAACCTGCCCCACCATGCAAGCAACAAACAAACTTCCTTTCAGAACCGGCGTTGGTATTGACTTTCACCAGTTAGTTGCCGGCAGGGAGTTATGGATTGGCGGAATAAAACTGGAGCATCATAAAGGTGCAGTTGGCCATTCTGACGCGGATGTTTTGCTTCATGCTATTTGCGATGCAATGCTTGGCGCACTTTCTCTTGGCGATATTGGCTTACATTTTCCAGATACGGATGAAAGCTATAAAAACATCGACAGTAAAATTCTTTTACAAAAAACCATCCAACTGGTTACTGAAGCAGAATATTTCGTAGGAAATATTGATTCAACTGTTTGTCTTGAAATGCCAAAACTAAAACCTTTCATTCCGGAAATGCAAAGGATAATTGCAGATATCCTTTCCATAAATGAAAACCAGGTTTCTATCAAAGCGACCACTTCAGAAAAAATGGGTTTTGTAGGGAGGGAAGAAGGTATCGCGGCTTATGCAACGGTTTTGCTGATGGCTGTACAATAATTTTTTCCCTTTCCCCCGAATATTGAATGAGGTTGCTTATACAGAACAAACTTTTTTTGTTAACACCAATCCAATAAAATTTTTCCTATCATTTATTTTTTCTTCTCCTCTCCTGCATTCCTATCTTTGTAACCATGCAACATGTGGAAATTAAAATTGTAAATACTTCTGAAAATCAAAATCCTGAGTATGCTACTTCAGGTTCGTCAGGCCTTGATTTGAGAGCCAACTTGCCAGAACCGGTTGTTTTGAAACCAATGGAAAGAAAAATGATTCCAACGGGATTATTTCTTGAAATTCCTGAAGGATATGAAGTGCAGGTGCGGCCAAGAAGCGGGCTGGCATTGAAACACGGTATTACCTGTTTGAACTCGCCCGGAACGATTGACAGCGATTACCGTGGCGAATTAAAAGTTATCCTTGTAAATTTATCCGCTGAGAGCCATGCAATCAATAATGGCGACAGGATTGCACAAATGATTGTGGCCAAAGTAGAGAAAGCAATGCTGATGAATGTACTTAAATTAGAATCAACACGGAGAGGCGAGGGTGGTTTCGGCCACACAGGCCATCAGTAGTTTTATAAATTATTTTGAATGAAGTATTTTAAAATTTTGATTGGAGCTCTTATTTTGTTTTTCCTGGCCAGTTGCCATTCTACAAAAAAATTGCAAACGGCGATCAATAAAAAAGATACGGCCATTGTGAAAATGCCGGTAAAACCGAGTGACAGCACTTTCAATAAAGCACCGGCCCTGCAGGTCCTGAATCATCTGAATAAAAATAAAATCAATTTTAAGACTTTTTCTGCCAAAGCCAAAGTTCAGTACGAGGATCACAATGGAAAACAACCTGATTTTAACGCTTTTATCCGCCTGAAAAAAGACAGTGTATTGTGGGTTTCTATCAGCGCTACCTTTTTAGGAGTAGAAGCATTCCGTATTTATATTACTCCTGATACGCTTATTATTTTGAACAAAATCGATAAAACCATAGAAGCCCATCCATTCAGTTATGCCGAAAGTATTGCGCACATTCCTTTAAATTTTTCATTACTTCAGGATATTATTATTGGTAATCCTGTGTATGTTGGCGACAGTATCGTGTCATACAGGCAAACAGAAAACCATATTCTACTTGGTACCGTTGGTGATTTTTTTAAAAACCTAATTACCCTTTCTGCATCCAATTACGAATTGCAAAGAATAAAACTGGATGACATTAATTTGTATGAAAACCGTACTGCTGCTCTGTTGTACGATGACTATGAGCGCAATAATGGTTTTGATTTTTCAACAACACGTCAGATCAATGTGAATGAAAAATCAAAAGTAGATATCAGGATTTCTTACAAACAATATGAGTTTAACAAGGAATTATCATATCCCTTTACCGTTCCGCGCAATTATAAAACAAAATAATTGTTACTTTAAAAAATTGCAGCTTGCATAAACTTTACCCTTTATTCTCTAAAAAATTTGCGTGCATGCCAACAAAAATCATAACCGCTTTTATATTTTTTTTATTTGCATTGTCTGTCTCAGCTCAACAGCCGGCTGATAAAGACGCACTTCAAAAACAGCGTGAGCAACTAAAAAAAGAAATCGAAGAAACTGAAAGAGCGCTGATTGAAACCAGGAAAACTACGAAAGTTAACATTGGTCAGCTTTCGCTGATCAATAAAAAAATGGATTTGCAGGGAAACGTAATCAACAACATTAGCAGTGAAATTAAAAAGCTGAATGATAATATTTATTTGTCCCAATTAGAGATCAATAAAATCAAACGCATCCTTGATACATTAAAAGTAGAATACGCCAAAAGCATGGTCTATGCTTATAAAAACAGCAGCAATTATGATTTTTTGAATTTTATTTTTTCTGCCAATAATTTTAATGATGCCATAAAACGTGTCGCTTATCTGAAATCTTATCGTACTTACCGCGAAATGCAGGCTGAAAATATTTTGAAAACACAATCCATGCTTGAAGATAAAATTGAAGTGCTGTCGGGAACGAAAAAGCAAAAAAATGTTGTTTTAAGCGAGCAGGATAAAGAACTGGAAAAACTGGCAAAACAAAAAGAGGAAAAAGCAACGGTTGTAAATCAGTTAAAAGGCCGCCAAAAAGAACTGCTGGCGCAGGTACAGGCAAAACGAAAGCAGGATGCTAAAATAAAGAACGCTATCACTGCTATGATCCGCCGGGAGATTGAAATCGCAAAGGCAGAAGCGGCAAGAAAAGAGAAAGAGCGCCTGGCAGAATTAAAGAAAAATAAACCAGAAGCACCGGAAGAAACGAAAGAAGTAACCGCGACAACAGCAACAAAACCAGCTGCCCCCAAAAGCAATAGTGTGTTAGTGAGCAGTGAAGCAGACAAAGCTTTGAACGCAAGTTTTGAAAAAAACAAAGGTTCACTTCCCTGGCCTGCTGATGGTTTTGTTATTTCCCATTTTGGAGCCAATCAACTGCCTGGAGGAATTGATTATAACAATCCCGGCGTTTCAATCGGTACAAAAGTGGGAGAATCTGTGAAGGCAGTATTTGATGGTGAAGTAACCCTGGTGAGTTACATTGATAACAGGCAAGCCGTCTTTATAAAACATGGAAAATATTTTACAGTTTATAGCAATCTTGCATCAGCAAATGTGCAACGGGGAGACAAGGTAAAAACCGGGCAGGTAATCGGCAAAGCAGATGCCAATGATGAAGGGCAAGGAGAAGTAGATTTTATTTTGATGAAGGAAAGTGACAACGTAAATCCTGAATCATGGCTGCGGCGTTAATGTGCATCTTGAAAAACCAAGAAGTTTATTTTAAAGCCTTAATAAAATTTCCACTTATAAAAACATTCCTGGTTTGAAGACTTCATGCGGAACACTTCAAAACCAAGAAGGTTTATTTGAAAAGCTTAAATAAAATTCTCTCTGATAAAAAACCTTCTTGGTTTGGAGACTTCAGGGGGAACACTTAAAACCAAGAAGGTTTATTTGAAAAGCTTTAATAAAATTCTCTCTGATAAAAAACCTTCTTGGTTTGGAGACTTCAGGGGGAACACTTAAAAAACCAAGAAGGTTTATTTGAAAAGCTTAAATAAAATTGCCTTTTATTAAAACCTTCTTAGTTTGGAGGCTTTAAGGAAACATGCTTTAAAAACCAAGAAGGTTTATTTGAGAAGCTTTAATAAAATTCCCTCTGATAAAACCTTCTTGGTTTGAAGACTACTTTTAGAAGGGTGTAGCCAGTAAACAAACTTTTATTAAAGAATTCTAATTTCCACATTTAAACATAAAATTTTAAATTTAAATCAACATGCCATATTTATTTGAAATAAAAGGTGTCAAACCTTCATGGGGCAAGGACTGTTTTATTGCCCCAAATGCTACACTATGTGGCAATATCGTGATGGGCGATGATTGCAGTATTTGGTTCAATGCCGTCCTTCGTGGCGATGTAAACTCTATTCGCATGGGCAACAAGGTAAATGTGCAGGATGGCGCTGTAATTCACTGCACTTATCTGAAATCGAAAACGGAAATTGGAAATAATGTCAGCATCGGGCACAATGCAATCGTACATGGATGCGTTATAGAGAATAATGTGCTGGTAGGCATGGGCGCCATTATCATGGATCATGCGAAAATAGGAAGCAACAGTATCATCGCAGCCGGTGCCGTGGTACTGGAAAATACCATTGTCGAACCCGGAAGTATTTATGCAGGAGTACCTGCAAAAAAAGTTAAGGATATTTCACAGGAATTAATAAAAGGTGAAATAGAACGAATTGCTAATAATTATTTGATGTATGCGGGATGGTATGAGGTTTGAAGTAGAAGGATAGTTGGTTGAAGGTTCGTGGTTGAAAGTTGAAGGTTTAAAGGAGTTTAGATGGTTTAGGAGTTTAGAAAGATTTTAAGAATGAAAAAGATAATCATTTTTGCTGCGTGTTGCTGGATGTTTTCCGGATGTTCCGTTTTCAGAAGGCAGGATAAATATGGATGCCCGACAAACGGGAAAAACATTGGTGCGGAAAGAATTTTATCCGGAGATAAAGCGGCGATAAAAGCAGCAGGAAAAGCAGGTAAATTCAAAGG
>JBQCFO010000587.1:0-2912 GCA_051959055.1 Ginsengibacter sp.
ACCTTGCCAAGAGAAGGTTCTAAACTTTTGGTAAAAGCCGGAGAAGAGAATGCCGGACTTATGGATATTGGTGATGGATTGGGTGTTGTTTTTAAAATTGAAAGTCATAATCATCCTTCAGCAATAGAGCCTTTTCAGGGCGCGGCTACCGGAGTTGGTGGAATTCATCGTGATATTTTTACCATGGGAGCAAGGCCAATTGCCACTTTAAATTCTTTGCGTTTTGGAAATATTGAACATGAAAAAACCCAACATTTATTAAGCGGAGTAGTAAGCGGCATCGGCCATTATGGAAACTGTTTTGGTGTTCCTACTGTTGGCGGCGAAATTTATTTTGAAGAATGTTATCATACCAATCCTTTGGTAAATGCGATGAGCGCCGGTGTCGTTCGTTTGGGCGAAACCGTTAGTGCCACTGCCGTTGGTGAAGGAAATCCGGTTTTCATTGCTGGAAGTGCAACCGGAAAAGATGGAATGGGCGGCGCGGCTTTTGCTTCTGCAGATATTACAGAAAACAGCGCTGAAGATTTGCCCGCTGTCCAGGTGGGCGATCCATTCCAGGAAAAAAAATTATTGGAAGCTTGTCTTGAAATGATCCAAACCGGCGCTGTTGTGGGAATGCAGGATATGGGTGCGGCAGGAATTATTTGCTCTACAGCTGAAACCAGTGCTAAAGGGGGTGTAGGCATGAATATTCAGTTAGAAAAAGTTCCAACCAGGCAACAGGGAATGAAAGCATGGGAATTGCTGTTGAGCGAAAGCCAGGAAAGAATGCTTTTGACGGTGAAAAAAGGAAGAGAAAAAGAAGTGATTGATATTTTTGAAAAATGGGATTTGCCTTGCCAGCAAATTGGTGAAGTAACGAATGGAGAAATGCTCCGTTTTTATATGAATGAACAACTGGAAGCAGAAATGCCTGCGGAAAGTCTGGTTCTCGGTGGTGGTGCACCCGTTTATACAAGAGAATATAAAGAACCAAAATATTTTGAGAAAATAAAAGCATTTGATCCTGCCCAAATTCCTGTACCAGAAGATTTAAAATCGATTGCAGAAAAAATAATTTCTCTTCCTTCTATTGCTTCTAAAAAATGGATTTATGAACAATATGACAGTATGGTCGGTGCTGCC
Source organism: Ginsengibacter sp. (assembly GCA_051959055.1). GTDB lineage: Bacteria > Bacteroidota > Bacteroidia > Chitinophagales > Chitinophagaceae > Ginsengibacter. Next base: position 1,129 of record JBQCFO010000587.1, read on the forward strand.
AATCTCAATACCAACGCGCCTTCTGATGCTGCAGTAGTTGCAATACATGGTACAAAAAAAGCGCTTGCATTGACAACAGATTGTAACAGTCTTTATGTTTTTGCAAATCCTTTTGTTGGCTGCATGATTGCCGTAAGCGAAGCCGCCAGAAATATTGTTTGCAGCGGAGGAGCTCCACTTGGTGTTACCAACTGTTTGAATTTCGGAAATCCTTATGATCCGGAGGTGTATTACCAGTTTGTTGAAAGTATCAAAGGAATGACCGAAGCCTGCAAGAAATTTGATACGCCTGTTACCGGTGGTAATGTTAGTTTTTACAATCAATCTCCTTCAGGGCCGGTTTATCCAACGCCGGTTATAGGAATGGTGGGACTCCTGGAAGATTTTGAAAACAAAATGACCCTGGATTTTAAGAATGAAGGAGATGCAATTTATTTGCTCGGAAAAAATATAGAAGACTTTAACTGCTCTGAGTATCTGCATAAAATATGTGGCATTGAATATTCTCCTGCGCCATATTTTAATCTGGATGAAGAATTTCGTTTACATACTACCGTTAGTTCTTTAATAAAAAATAAAATGATTCTTTCAGCACATGATATTTCTGAAGGCGGCCTTTTTGTAACTCTTGCAGAAAGCAGTTTTCATCGTAATAAAGGATTTGCAGTAAACCAACATTCTGATAGCTATCGGAAAAGTGGAATTCGTAAAGACGCTTATTGGTTTGGAGAAGCACAAGGTAGAGTTGTAGTAACAGTGAATCCTGATAAAGTTGACGCCTTTGAAAAGTCATTAGATATTCCTTTTGAAAAATTAGGAAAAGTGACTTCTGGGGAAATAAAAATTGACGGAGAAAGTTGGGGAGATATTGGGAAGTGGAAAAACAGCTATGATGAGGTGATTGGGAAGTATATGAAGGGCTGATAACAAAATGCGACAGCAAACGGAGAAATAACCGGGTTTTGTATTTTATCGATGGAAACCTGGTATACACGAAAATGTGAAATAAAACAGTTATCGTTTCTCTTTGCTGTTTGCAAATTATCCTACCAATTTCTTGAAATTTTTTTTTAAAGTCGTTTTAATATTCTCAGGATTCCGAGCAAGCCGAATATAGAATAAAAAAGATGATTAATTGTTCATTTGCTGATAGAGAATTCAGTCTGTTCGAACTGCATTTTTGTGTCTGACACCCTAAAAGTTGGTCAAAAAAATTGCGTGCAACAGTTGATTTTCCGCAAGTTCCGGCTTTTTCTTTTTTCCAGCCATGATGCACAATCGCCGATAGTTTCACTATTCTTCAACACAAATTATCTTCTTTTAATTACAAGATTTATATATTTTAATCATTAATCACCTTCTCTACGCCGATTTAAAAAAAATACCCCAGTTTTGCAAGATCACAAACTGAATCATTATAAATTTTTTGCGGAATGAACTTATCTTCAAACATAGTAATAACAGGCGCTGCAGGCTTTATCGGAAGCTGCCTTGTTGGCTTTTTAAACGAGGCCGGATATGAAAATTTGTTTTTGGTAGATGATTTTTCTGAAGAAAAAAAAGAGAAGAATCTAGCCAATAAAAAATTTATAAAGAAAATAGAAAGAGAAGAATTTTTCGATTTTTTAAAAAGAGAAAATCCGAAGATCGATTTTATCTATCATCTTGGGGCAAGAACGGATACGACTGAATTTGATTATTCCATTCATGAACATTTGAATGTTGATTATTCGAAGAAAGTTTGGAATTATTGCGCTGAAAAAAATGTACCACTGGTTTATGCT
>JBQCFO010000588.1:0-9847 GCA_051959055.1 Ginsengibacter sp.
TTTTTCAACCTGAATAATTTGGTTTCGTGGCTCAATACATTTCCCTTCCATGATTTTGCTGTTCCCAGGTTTTTATGTTGCCACAAATCCCTGATTTCATAGTTGCCATCAAGGCCTAAATCACTAAAATTGATGGTTGCTGTTTGCAGAGCATTACTAAGATTTAAAATGGCTACTGCATAATCGCCGTTTGACAATGGTTTCACCAATACATTCCAAACATCATTTTTAATTTTTAATTCGCCCTGTTTACCAAGTGGATCCTGATCTACGGCAATCGCTTCAGGATTTAAAAGAATTCTTTGTGTTTCTGAATTCATATTTCTTACATCGTTGGTAGCAATCAGTGGCGATGCCATCATACACCAAAGACTCATGTTGCTTTGATATTCGATGCCGTTACAGCCGATTCCACCCAAATCTCCGGCAGGTCCTTTGCTTCCACGCAATCCTACTACCAGCATATCGGGATCATTCCAATGGCCAGGCCCTGCATATTCTGAAAGATTTGCATTAACATCATAATTATGCATTACACTTTTCCACGAATCTCTCACATCGCCAGTAGTGCGCCACAATTGTCCGCCAACGCCTCCTGCCCAGAACCAAGGCTGCCTTCCGCCCCATTCACAAATGCTGAAAACCATATTCCTGCCGCTATTTCTTAAAGCATCTGCCATTTTTTTATAACGGATTTTAGCTGTATTAGAATCTGATGGCGCATGGCAATAATCATATTTTAAATAGTCGATTCCCCACGATGCAAAGGTTTTTGCATCCTGTTCTTCAAAGCCAAGACTTGCGGTAAAATCAGCGCAGGTAAGCTGGGCTGCATCTGAATAAATTCCCAATTTAATTCCTTTCGAATGCACATAATCAGCCAACGCTTTTATGCCTTCAGGAAATTTTTTTGGATCCGGAATGATATTGTTTTTATTATCGCGTCCGCCCTGCCAGCCATCATCAATCATGATGTGATCGTAGCCGGCTTTCACCATTCCACTTTTCACCATTGCATCTGCCATCGCGTGAATAATATCTTCATTAATATTGGTACCAAAGTAATTCCACGTCATCCAGCCCATTGGGGGTGTGGGAGCCAGAAGATTTCCGTCAGGAGATTTTACCTGGGCAGCGAGATTGAAGCTTGCAAAAAAAAGTGAAACAATTACAAGGAAGGAAATTTTTCTCTTCATGGTTTTCGTTTTAATTGTTTTCAAATGATAAGTTTTTCGAAGACAATGTAGTTAAAATCATTAGACAGTAAACAAACAATTATGGTTGATTTGTAATTTCTTTCAAAAAAAACCCTCAAAATATCAATGCTCAGTTTTCTCTTTTATATTTGAAAAATTAAAACAAAGCAAAATCAGGAACGAATATAAATGGATCGCCGCAGGAGTGCTGTTTGCTTTTTTGTGGGCATCCGCATCTACTGCTACTAAAATTGCCCTCAACTCTTCCCAACCTTTGGTAATTGCGCAGGTAAGATTTGCCGTGGCAGGAATCATCATGTTGTTTTTTGCCCATTTATTGGGGAGGCAAAAATTGCCAAAAGGCGTGGAATGGAAACAAATAACGATTTATGGCTTGCTGAATATTACCATTTATTTAGGTTGCTATGTAGTGGCGATGCAGAATGTAACAGCTGGTGTTGGCGCATTGGCAATCGCTACAAACCCTTTATTCATCAGCTTTTCATCTGTATTTTTTTTAAAGAAAAAATTAAAGCCTGATGTATTTATTGCCTTATTTTTAGGTACTACAGGCGTTGTTTGCGCATCATGGCCGTTATTGAAAGATGCGTCCATTACCTTCAACGGATTGGCTTTATTGTTGTTTAGCATGTTGTCCTATTCCATAGGAGCCGTTTATTTTTCTGCCAAAAAATGGAATAATCTAAATATTCTAACAATCAATGGCTGGCAGACAACCATTGGCGGCCTCTTATTATTGCCTTTTACCATTTGGGAATATCGGGGAAGCAAAAATCATTTTGATTTTAAATTTTGGGGCGGCACTTTATGGTTGGCAGTCTTTGTTTCGATTTTTGCCATTCAGTTATGGCTGTGGCTCTTGAAAAAAAATACCGTAAAAGCAGGACTGTGGCTGTTTTTATGTCCTGTTTTTGGCTTTGCCATCGCTGCCGCAATTTTAAAAGATGTGATTAGCATTTATACATTGGTGGGCGTAATATTCGTAATGATTGGCTTGTTTTTATCACAAAGAGAGGTAAAGCCTAAACGTTAAAACCTTCTTTGAGTTATTATCTTAATTTTTCTCTTCTTTTTGATGCAAATTATATCCGGCGAGATAAAAAAAACAAATTCCCCACAATTCATATTCACGGGTAAAATAAATTTTGAAAGGACCAGAGATTTTTTTGCGGCTTGCATCATCAAATATCATTTCATAATGAATGGTTCCTTCACTATAGCCCATTCCAAAAGGCTGATTTTCGGATTCCTTTAATTCAAAATCGACGTTTTCTAAAACAAAGGAAGCATTTTGGAACTCCCATGCCACTTCATACATTGAATAGAAGCGGTTGATCAAATCTTCCCGTGAAAGTATCGTACCATCCGGCTCAATTAATTCTTTGTTGATATAATGCGTTTCATTATCCAGTTTTCTTTCCAGAAAATCATTCAGAAAGTGATTGGTAATATCCGTGATTTCCCTTTCATGATCGGGATGAAATTCTTCATAACTGAAATAAGTAATCATGCCTTTTACGGGCGTAAAAGTCGTTTCATGGGCAAACAATTCTTTGGTAATAAAATTATATTTGAAGCGATCATCCCTTTCTTTTTGAAAATTTATATTGATAGAATGAGCATTTAATAATTCCTGCAATCTGATGAATTCCAATTCAAATTTTATTTCATCCAGATTTTTTTCATCTTCAAAAACAGGCATCCCTAATATTTGATGAATGGAAGTTGGATTTGAATCCGTATTCGCTTTTTCAAATTCAAGGATATTTTTTAGAAATTGATTTTCAATATCAGGAGGCAGATCCGCATCGCCGCCAAAAACAGCTCCTGATTCTGCCATCATTTTCATTTTTAAGAAATTATTTTGCATGCGAAGATTTTCTTCCGGATCGTCGCTGAAATTTTCATCTTCAGGTAATTCGTTTTCCTGGTCCATGCTTTTGTTTTAAAGTAAATTAATAAAAAATTTTGTGAAAAAGCGAATAAAAACGCTGACTTATCACCCTGACCGTTGGAGTCCGCTGATACCTTATCAGCAAATCAACAAATAAGCCAAATTCTTATTCTTAAATGAACTGCTGCAAATCGGTTGAAATCGTAGTTTTACGATGCGCAAACATGGAATGTTACGAGTTGTCCCGTAAATACTGTATGCTAAAAAAGGGGCAGTAATGCGCTTGTGTGCTGCCTTGTGCCGGGTTATCTTTGCATTCAGAAGTTGATTGATGTTCAACAAACATTAATCTCTAATCCAGATATCCATTGAAAAGAAACCTCCCGAAAGAATCGGGATTCCTTAATCCAGGAAAAACCAATAAAAATCCGATATCAGTCAACTTCTTTTTTTTTGAATCTATTATCTTAGGAAAATATTAAATCCCAATGAAAACCAGGCTGTGAAAAGCCTTTCCTTATCCAGGAAAAACCGAACCCAGAAGAGTTAAAAAATTAAAAACTTCCGTTTATGATAAGGCGGAAGTTTTTTATTAATTCCAATCTTAAAACCAGGAAATCTTATTAAAAGAATAAGGTTATTCCAAATGTAGCCGCCAAAGTATTTTCAGTCTGTATTTGTTCTGTTTGGAGTTTATCCTTCAGCCGGTTACGTGTGTATTGGGCCTGGACATCCACAGAAATTTGGTCAGTAAAAAAATACGACAATCCAGCCATGCCATTTAAAGAAAGACCAGAAAGTGAATAATATAAATTATTGTTATCAGTGATGCGTGAATCTCTTTCCTAAAACCAAATGTATCCTGCTCCGATGCCTATAAAAGGCTTCAGGTTGCCAACTACCGGCAAAAAGTAATTAATTTGAGGAATGACCGAATAGCTGCTTGCAACATTTTCATTGCCATAATAAATATCTGAGGATCCAGCTTTGCTGTAGGCATATGAATAAGTGCCTGAGATACCAACATTCAACAAAATAACCGGCACCGAGTGTAAAAGCATACTGCGTGTTTTTTTGGCGACCGGTTTGGATGCTGTCGGTGCCAATTTTTGTCTTTGAAAAAAGGAAATTAGCATCTGTTTTTCCGGATAAAGCAAACCGCCTTTTCTCTGTTTGCCCAAAACCATGATAGCAGGAAATAAATAAAAGCAGCGCAATTGAGGTAAAGTATTTTATTCTCATTTTAATTTTCATGTTCTACAGATTAGTTTTGAAGAGGCGCAAACTTAAAGCAAACAAAACCAAAATCCAAACAGGTAAACAAAACTTTCAGGACGGATGAACAGCGGTTTATTCCTTCATTAAATGCTTATCAAAACCAAGTGCAATAAGCCTTTCATAAGCCTTCCAGATGTCAGCAGGAATTTCCTGGTAAATCTGAAATCCTTTTTCCGGATAAAATTTGATTCTTTGTAAATCACCTGCCATAATATGAATCACCCGTTCCAAAGGAATTTCGTCTGTCGGATAGGTTTCAAAAGAAATTTGTGGAGAAGTAACGCTCAACTTTTTATCAGGCCAGTGTTTTTTAAAAGTAGCATAAGACCTGCGTTCCATGTAGGGCTTTTGAACCACAATAAAACTTTGGGGACTTAGTCCTTTTTCTTCTAATAATTTTTGGGTAAATAAAATATTCTCTCCGGTATTGGTTGATTTGTTTTCTACTAAAATCACCTCTTCCGGCACGCCTTTTTCAATAGCGATTTTTGCAAATTTAGCAGCTTCCGATTCTGTCCAGATCTCCTGGGTAAAATTTCCCAAACCTCCCGACATAATTACTAAAGGTGCCCAACCTTCCAGGTATAACTCTGCTACTCTTTCGGCCACACGAAGATCGTGACTGCCAAGAGCAAGGATGCAATCGGACTTTTCCAATGCCTGGTTCATTTGATGATAATTCCAAAGTTTATGTGCGAGAGAAAGTATTTCAGGCGTGATCATTTATAAAGTATGCATTAAAATTGTGGTGATTTAAAACTCAAAGGATTTGCAAAAAATCAAAGCAAATGTAAAACGTATTCCATTAATGTGTTTTTAATGCATTAAAAATCCATTCCGTAAATTTATCTTTTTTAAAAATGTAACAAACAACCTGATGATTAAAAAATTAAAACTACTCGTTGTATTTTTTTTGCTGCTTGGTTTTGTAAAAGCACAAAACGCGCACTTTTACCCAGAAATACAACAGTTTAAAAAGCAGGACAGCATTCACTTTCCGCCCAAAAATGCCATTCTTTTTTACGGTAGTTCTTCTTTCAGAAAATGGGAAGATGTGCAACAATATTTCCCGGGTTACACCATTATTAACCGTGGCTTTGGTGGCTCTACGATTCCTGATGCGATTCATTATTTAGATGATATTGTTTTTCCTTATGCCCCAAAACAAGAGGTGATTTATGAAGGTGATAACGATCTTGCTTCATCAGAAAAAATAACCGCGGATTCAGTTTTGAACCGATTTAAACACTTGTTTAATTTGCTCAGACATAAACTTCCCAATACATCTATCGCTTATGTTTCTATCAAACCAAGCCCCAGCCGGGAAAAGTTAATGCCTGAAATGCAAAAAGCGAATTCAATGATAAAGAACTTTTTAAAAGATAAAAAGAATACCGCTTTCATTGATGTATATCATAAAATGCTGAACAAAGACGGCACGCCTGATAAAAGCCTTTTCATTGAAGATGAGCTTCACATGAATGCAAAAGGTTATCACGTCTGGCAAAAAATTATTCAACCATATTTATTGAAAAAATAAAAATTCGGGAACATGAAAAAACTAAACACAGGCATTTTTGTTTTCTTGCTTATTTGTTCGTTTACTGCAAATGCACAGTCCAGTAAAATGAATGACTTCATTAATAACCTGATGAAAAAAATGACACTGGAAGAAAATATCGGGCAGTTGAACCTGGTAACTCCCGGCGGCGCAGTAACAGGGTCGGTTGTAAGTAAAGACGTCGATAATAAAATCAGGAAGGGACAGGTAGGAGGTTTATTTGGAATCACCGGGCCGGATAAAATCAGGAGAGCACAGGAGATTGCTGTTACCAATTCGCGTTTACACATCCCTTTACTTTTTGGCCTTGATGTCATTCATGGCCACAGAACTATTTTCCCGATTCCACTTGGTTTGTCCAGTAGCTGGGACACTGCACTGATCAAAAGGAGCGCACGAATTGCTGCAAATGAAGCCACTGCGGATGCATTGAACTGGGTTTATTCACCAATGGTAGATATTGCCCGTGATCCACGCTGGGGAAGGATTGCAGAAGGCAGTGGTGAAGATGCTTTCCTGGGTTCACAAATCGCAAAGGTGATGGTGGAAGGTTACCAGGGAAATGACCTTGCAAAAGATACCACCGTAATGGCTTGTGTAAAACACTTTGCGCTGTATGGCGCAGGAGAAGCGGGCAGGGATTATAATACGGTAGATATGAGCCAAGTAAGAATGTATAATGAATATCTGCCGCCTTATAAAACTGCCGTTGATGCCGGAGCTGGAAGTATCATGACTTCATTTAACACAATTGACGGAATTCCTGCCACCGGAAATAAATGGCTTCTGACTGATCTGCTTCGCAAACAATGGGGATTTAAAGGATTTGTTGTAACTGATTATACTTCCATCAGTGAAATGGTAAATCATGGAATGGGCAATGATAAAAAAGTGGCCGAGCTGGCATTAAATGCAGGTGTGGACATGGATATGGTAAGTGAAGACATTTTAAAATATGCGGCCCTGCTGGTAAAAGAAGGAAAAGTATCTGCGAAAACAATTGACGATGCCTGTAGAAGGATTCTCGAAGCAAAATACAAACTCGGTTTGTTTGACGATCCTTACCGTTATTGCAATGAACAAAGAGCCAAAACAGAACTGATGAGTGATGCGAATCTACAAGCTGCACGAGAAATTGCTGCACGTAGTTTTGTGTTGTTGAAGAATGATAACAAAGTGTTGCCGTTGAAAAAATCAGGAACAATTGCATTGATCGGTCCATTGGCTGATAGCAAAAGAAATATGCTTGGCACCTGGAGTGTTTCCGGCGATCCTGAAAAAAGTGTTACCATAATGCAGGGAATTAAAAATGTAGTTGGCAATAACGCTAATATTTTATTTGCCAAAGGCGCTAATATCAGCGATGATACTTTTCTTATTAAACGTGTAAATGTTTTTGGAGAAGAAATTACAGTTGATAAAAGATCGCCTGAAGAAATGATAAATGAAGCGATAGAAACGGCAAACAAGGCAGATGTAGTAGTCGCAGTACTTGGAGAAGCAGCCGACATGACGGGCGAATCATCCAGTATGACGCACATCGGTTTGCAGCCAAGCCAGGAAAATCTGTTAAAGGCTTTGGTAAAAACAGGAAAGCCGGTTGTGCTGGTTCTAATGAACGGAAGAGCGATGACATTAAGCTGGGAAGATGCAAATGTTCCTGCTATTCTCGATACATGGTTTGGCGGAACCGAGGCAGGCAATGCGGTGGCTGATGTGTTGTTTGGAAATTATAATCCTTCCGGAAAATTAACGGTTACTTTTCCACGAAATGTCGGACAGATTCCTATTTATTATAATCATTTCAATACCGGAAGGCCATTTCATCCCGGCGATTCTCCTAAGTTTAAATCGGATTATCTGGACGTCGAAAATACGCCCTTGTATCCTTTTGGTTATGGATTAAGCTATACTACTTTTTCATACAGTGATATTTCTTTGAGCAATAAAACCTTAAAAGCAAATGGAAAAATAACTGCATCTGTAACGGTTACCAACACCGGAACAGTGGCAGGAAAAGAAACCGTTCAGTTATACATTCGCGATATGGTGGGCAGTATTGTAAGACCAGTGAAGGAATTAAAAGGCTTTCAACAAATTACCTTAGCGGCAGGCGAATCAAAAAAAGTTTCCTTTACAATTTCTGTTAATGATCTGAAATTCTACAACAATGATTTGAAATACGTGTATGAACCGGGAGATTTTAAAGTATTCATCGGCACCAATAGCAGGGATGTGAAGGATGCAGATTTTAAATTGGAATAAATTACTTTTCTCAAGTAAATCTGACAAGTTTCTATCTTTCTTCACATGAGTAACTTTTAAAACCGATGAAAAAGATATTTTTAGTACTGCTACTGTTTTTGGCAATCAATAACTTTTATTGTCACACAAAAGCAGGCGCTGAAGAGAACAATTTAGATTTTGAAAAGGTTGAAAATGGCAAACCGCTGAATTGGAAAAGCTATGGAAGTCCGGATTATTTAATTTCATTAGATTCCACTGTAGCTCAAAGCGGCAAATATGCTGCTGTAATTGAGTATAATGGTGATAATCCTGATTATAAAGCAATTTCCTATTCGATCCCTGCAATTTATCAAGGGAAAGAAATCAAATTAACAGGATATTTAAAAACTCAAGACGTAACAGGTAAAGCAGGTCTTTGGATGAGGATTGATCCTTCAGTAGCCTTTGATAATATGGAGAACAGGGCAGTAAAAGGAACCAAAGATTGGACAAAATATGAAATTACCCTTGATCTGGAATCTTCCAAAGCAAAAACAATAGTAGTAGGAGGATTATTGATTGGGAAGGGCAAAATTTGGGTTGATGATTTGCAGATTACCATCGATGGAAAAGCTTTGGCCGATGTTCCGAAAAAAGCGTTATCAGCGGCAGAAAAAGATAGAGAGTTTGATAAAGGATCAAAAATCGACAATATCTCACTGAATGAAGACAAAATTAATGATTTGAAAACGCTGGGATTAGTATGGGGCTTTTTAAAATATTACCATCCCAATATAGCAAAAGGAAATTTGAATTGGGATTATGAGTTGTTCAGAGTTCTCCCATCTGTGCTGAAATCAAAAAAATCGGATGAAAGAGATTCAATATTGTCGAAGTGGATTGAGTCACTCGGTAAGTTTGATTTAAAAAATAAAGAAACTGAGGCTAAGAATGCAATGATAAAACCAGATCTGAATTGGATTCAGCAATCAAACTTTTCTAAAGAATTAACCGATGAATTAATAAATATTGAGAATGCCAAAAGGGTTGAAAACAACTACTATATCAGCCTGGTGCCGAAAGTAGGAAATCCTGAATTTGATCATGAAAATTCGTATTCTGAACTGAAGTATCCTGACGCAGGTTTCAGGCTTTTATCACTGTTTAGTTACTGGAACAAAATTCAATATTTTTTCCCTTATAAAGATTTAATAAAAGAAGATTGGAAGCATGTGCTAAAAGAATTTATTCCAAAATTTGTGAACGCAGCAAATGAGACAGATTATAAACTGGCGGCTCTTGCGATAATAGCAAGAATTCATGATACACATGCCAACATCTATAGTGGGGACGAAGCGCTGAGCAAGTACTTTGGTACTTATTATTCTCCTTTAAAAATTTCGTTTGTTCAAAATAAGCCAGTTGTTACCGGCTATTATGATGATGTATCAGGAAAGGCAACCGGCATGAAGCCAGGTGATGAAATTATTTCGATAAATGAAAAACCGATCGAAGAAATTATTAAAGACCAATTAAAATGTACACCTGCGTCTAATTATCCTACACAATTAAGAAATCTGTCGGGCAATTTATTGAGAAGTAATGATTCTACGATACAAATTGAGTATAAAAGAGATGGCAAAATAAATAGCGCTACCGTCAAAACTTATT
>JBQCFO010000589.1:0-6685 GCA_051959055.1 Ginsengibacter sp.
GACGTTAAATAAAATAACTGCAGCCGTTTTTAATTCCTTATTGGAATATTTAGCAAAAAATTATCTCATTGACATTGACAAAAAATTTACACCTATAAAGAAATTAAACATTGACTTTATAGATGAGAACAAGTTAGAAAGCGTCGGAATGAATTATTTAATATTAAAGTAAGAATGATAGATGATGGAGAAGAAACAGATTGCTATTTTATTCACGATTAAGATTAAAAAGTGCGAACGCCCGACAGCCGACCTGGCAATAGGTTGCCTGAAGGAATAACAATCGGATGTAGTTCTTTATCAACTTATGTTTCAGCAGAAGAACAAATATTGGCTTTTTGTATTTACCTTCGGCTGTAGTTTTTCTCCCGGAAAATTGGGGACGGCTGACGTTCGGGCGGAAAGTACAGGGGATACCAGCCCATCAAAGCCTCACCGTAAGCGGCAAGCAAACCGCAACCTTCAACATCAATTTTTTTAAGTTTACAAAGACTATGACAAGAAATTTTACCATCGCAAACCGACTTCGGGAAGTATTTCTTGACGGAAAATGGATTGCGCATACAAACTTTAAAGAACAGATTTTAAGCGTTAATTGGGAACAGGCGACTCAAAAAATCTTTAACTTAAATACTATCGCAGCTTTGACTTTTCATATAAATTATTATTTAGTCGGACTGTTGAGCGCTTTTGAAAATGGAAGACTTGAAATCAGCGACAAATACAGCTTCGGTATTCCGAAAATAACGTCAGAAGCCGATTGGAAAAAATTAGTTACAGACTTTCTGGATAATTCTAAAAAGTTTGCCGACCGGGTTGAACAGATGGATGACCACATCTTAGACGCGCCTTTTGTGGACGAAAAGTATGGAAGTTATTTACGAAATATAGAAGGTGTTATTGAGCACAGTTATTATCATTTAGGACAAATCTCATTAATAAAGAAAATGATATTGCAAAACCACCCATAAAAACTTACTTCAAAAAATATCAACAGAGACAGATTAAATAATGGAATTCGATGTCGGATGCCGGAATGTATGCCGGGACAGTGGTATCGGATGTGAGTCTGGAGACGTGAACCGGAAACTTAAGGAAGCCTGTAAATCGCACTTTTCCAGCTACTTTCTTAAAATAGCAATTCTCGTTTTCCGGATATGCCGCTCTGCTTTCTGATGAAGCTGCTGATTGTGTAATATCCAACCGCCGGCAACTCCTATCAAACTTCCTATAATAATGTCTGTCAGCCGCGCTGAAACCAGTTGATTGTAATGAACTGCCGTGCCACTTCCAAGCTCACCGAGGAAAAAGGTCAACGGCGTTATAAATATGACTGCCAATGCATAGTGTCTGACCACAAGCATTTCGATAATGAATTGTAATATCAGAATGGTAATGCAAATGCTCAGTAAACTTAAATTAAACTGCCAGAATACCCATATCAGTCCCATACCCACTGCCGTTCCGGCTATTCTATGGAAGCTTCTCCGCCATACATGAGAAACATTTGCTCCCTGCATAATAGCAGCACAGGAAATGGGTACCCAGTAGGGATTGTCCAATTTAAAAAACCGGCTGATTAAAAGCGAAATGCCGACAAAAAGGCCAATGATAGCGGATTCGGTAAGGTTTAAATATTTCCTTTTTACAGGCAACCCGTCCGCCAATTTATTCGCGTATTTCCTCGTGATGTATAAGCTGTAAAATAAAGCAAAAACACAGGCAAACATGGCCCCCAACGCCACCAATCCAATTTTTGTCGGAATACTTATCAGGTCAAAGGGCATACAAATGGCCATCGATGCCAGCAGATAAAAAAGAAACTGCCGGGTGGTCTGAGCTTAAAATAATTGGTGATCCAATTGATGGCAAACGCAAAGACACCTAAAATAACGGCTGAAAAATAGCCATTAAAGCTAAAAACAATTCCAATTGTAAAACTGAGAATAAAGCCAAAAGCACATAGCAGCAGGGTAACCATCCGGTTTTCTAATTTGGTGGAGGGAAGATATAAAATCACCAGTCCTCCGAGACAGGCAGTAACACCATAATCGGGCCGCCCGATATAATATCCGAGTAATAAAGGTAACCCTGTACAAAGCGAGGCTAAAACCGGAATATGCCATAACCTTTCAGTCTGTTTCAGTTGAAACAGAAGCTGAATTTCTCTTTTAATGATTTTTTTTAGTTCATTGGCCATCTTCGGATGTTATAATATAAAGGTGATGGCATATATGCATCATGATCTGCAGATATTCCCCGTACACGCCACTCTTTTATTGCATAGCAAATTTACAGAGGTGCTGCCAACTTTGGCTGAAATCAACTGAATGGGATTGGGGTGCTTTATGGCATTGAACCCATAAGTACTATTTGTACCGAATCAAAAAAGTGGTATGATATCATCTCCTGAAATGCCACCGGATGACAATGTGTTACTTCCCGAAAACAAGCGAACAAAATTTAAGTGCTGTTTATTAAAATCCTATAATTTTTTTACCCTCACATTTCTAAACCTGACTACATCACCATGGCCCAGGAATCCAATATGACCTGTTTTGCGAAGCAAGCCCGGATGTTCCTTGTGATCCATAGTACCATTCTTTGAAGCTTCTTTAATATCGCCATCCAGTATGACAGTGCCGTTTAAGATGACTTTTATTTTATTTCCGTTTGCTATAATTTCTTCTTTATTCCATTCACCTGCCGGTAACAAAAATCCCCTCTTTGCCGGTATCACTCCATATACCGAGCCGTGGTATTGGTACACATGCAGATCTTTGTATTTTGGAGCTTCATTGTCCAAAATTTGTATTTCCATGCCGGCATAGGCGGCATCACCTTCTAACGGTGCACGAATGCCAATGCCATTATTGGCGCCGGGTGTCAACTGAAATTCAAAACGGAACATGAAATTGCTAAACTCATCTTTGGTGTACAAATTCCCCACGCTTCCATCCTGCGGATTCACTTCTATGACTCCGTCTTTTACAATATATCCCGATTTGTTTCCTGTCCATTGATCCAGATCAGTGCCGTCAAATAGTGAAACAAATCCCTGCTTTTTTTCCTCGGGCGTTAAAGTATCACGTGTGTTTGCGGGCAACTCCCTGACATAAATATTTCTATAAGCTACCTCCGTACCATGGGCCTGCAACTCTAATTGCTCACTTGGAAAAAGAGGCAGAGAGCGGTCCCAATAATTTTCCAGCGGAACATGATCCGTTACCAGAACGCCATTTAAATAAACCGTTACCCGGTCGCCTTTCATCAGGATATGAAAACGGTTCCAATCGCCGATTTTATTGTCAGCAACGGTAAGTGGTTTGCTTTCATATTTTTGATTGTTGTACAAACCTCCGGAGCCAACCTGTGCGCCAACGTTTCGCCTGCTGGTGTCCCAGATCTGTACCTGTGGCGTTCCCCGCAAATAAATGCCTGCATCGCCTTTGGCTGTGATCTTCCAATCTACATACATCTCAATATCGCCGTATTTTTTTGTCGTTGCTAAATTGTTGCCATGGCCTGTAAAAATCAGCAACCCCTCTTTCGCTATCCAGTCGCCCTTGGTTTTTTCGTTGGCCGAATCCTGCGCAGCCTGTAACGCTGAGGCAGACATTTTAGCCCGGGAAACTGGATTTCCTACCAGCGCTTTCCAACCGGTAAGATCGACCCCATTGAATAAACTAACAAAGCCGTAATCATAGGGCATTTTCAAAAGGTGCTTTTGTAAACGGCTTGCAAGTATTGCGCTATCTTCTCCTTTGATCAGGGGCAAAGCCGTTTCAAGCGATTGCCTTACCACAGGCCCTTTAATGTGGTCATCTGCCAACGCGAGGCGGGTAATAATTAAAGCCGCCTGGGAAGAAACATCCGGGTCTTTTAATGATTTACTTACCAACATGAAACTGCTGAAACCCGGAATGCGTGAAGCTTTCCATAAAATATCCTGCTTCTGCAACGGGTTATCAGCCTTGTCCATTTCATCTTCCAATGCCAGCAGCTGCTGTACGTTATTTGATGCAGATGCAACTGCCGGTTTGTCCTGTGGCAATGGAGGTAAGGATGCATTTGCAGCATGAACTGCAAAGCTATCCGTCAATAATTTCAATTGTGATTGAATGAAAATCCTGGCGTATTCAGTTTTGACAGAAGATGAGTATTTCTTCAATAACGTAATCAACGGATTTCTTTTGGACGCATCCGGGGCCACCCCATTTACATAAGCATTGATAGCATAAGTTGCCTTTACCTTCAGGGAATCGTCGTCGAGGAGTTTCATCACTGTTTTCCAGTCCTGTTTTTTCCATGTCTCCATGGCCGTTAATGCCCTATCCGTTTCCGCAGAATGCTGATAAGGAAAAACGTCAATCGTTGACAATACCTGTTCATTATTTTTTTGTGCATCAGCAGAATAAGCAGTTAAAAGTGCAAATGTTACAATCAATAAAAACCAAAAATATTTTTTCATACAAATTATTTTAGCGGTATAACTATTTATTTTTCTAGAGATGCCAGGACCCCCGCATCGGCGGATTAATCAAATAATTGGCTTCGTTGTCATTAATGAACAATTGGGTATCCGGGTCAAAGTGTAAGGTCCTTCCAAGCTGCAATGCAACCTTTCCCAGGTTGACGATGGTGCACGACCGGAAGCCGTTCCTTTCGTTCAGGGCAAAGGTCTTTCTATATTTCACAGAGTCTAAAAAGTCGGTAACCTGTGGTTCCGGATCAGGCATGATGGCCAGTTTTTCTTTCAGGTTTGGAATGTCTGATTTAAAGCCTTTATACAATTTTCCTTTCGGTCCTTCGATGTACGCCGCATCCGGGTCTTTTGCTTCTCCGTCTAAAATAATTTTACAACCATCTGCATAAGTAAAAGTGAGTTTACGGAAAGTGCCGACTGCGTCCCAGTTTTGTTGTTCTGCATCCACTTCGATCAGTATGGGACTGGTATGGTCTTTTCCTAAAAAATATTGAATGGGGTCAATATAATGCTGGCCCATATCGCCGAGACCGCCCCCATCATAATCCCAATAGCCCCTGAAAGTCTGATGCACCCGATGTGGATTGTAAGGCTTGTATGGAGCGGGGCCGAGCCATCTGTCATAATCCAGTTCCGGAGGAACCGGTACTTTTTCCAGGTTCGTTTTGCCCACCCAATAAAACTTCCAGTCAAACCCTGTAGTCTTGCTTACCGTGACTGTTAACGGCCAACCAAGTAATCCCGATTCTACCAGTTTTTTAATGGGCCGTACGGTTGTACCCATCCCATAAAAAATATCCTGGAACCTGAACCATGTGTTTAACCTGAACATTCTTTTATTTTGCTGCACGGCTTCAATCACACGCTTCCCTTCGCCTATCGTTCTCGTCATTGGTTTTTCACACCAGATATCTTTTCCGGCGTTGGCCGCATCAATCGAAATAAGGCCGTGCCAGTGAGGTGGTGTTGCAATATGTACAATATCCACTTCGGGTAGACTAATAAGTTCGCGGTGATCGTGAAATGTTTTCACACCCCCTCCTATCATTTTTGCTGCCTGTTCCAAATGATTTTTGTCCACGTCACAGATAGCTACTACGCGCGTTCCGGCATAGGGAATATGTCCACGGCCCATGCCGCCTACGCCTATAATGCCCTTGGTCAATTGATCGCTTGGGGCGATAAAGCCGCGGCCCAGGACGTGCCGGGGAACAATATAAATACCGGCAGCTACAGCAGCGGCGTTTTTAATAAAACGGCGACGGCTGTTTTTTTGTGAAGATTTCATTATGTGCAAGAGTTATTAGTTTGTAATTGGATATTCTGGTAAATATAAGGAAAAGGGGTTGGTGAAAAGCAGGAATTCTGATCTTTCAAACAAGAAAGATTGTGAGTGATGAAGCCGATATCAGCACCGGTATTGAACGTCACCTTTGCGTAAATATAATATTCGCTTTCAATTCATCCCTCAGGGTTGGTTGTAAAATTAGCGCTGTTCTATAATTCTATAATCATAGCATCCTTCCAGGATTAAAGAATCCCGCGGCTTAACCCTGTGCTAATAACAAACTGTTTCAGTAAACGGAGAAATAGCCCTGTTTTCTATTTTGCTTTACTTCGGAAGCCTTCTTTCCTATACCGGTGATCGCACCGTATCCGGATTTACTCTTCAGTCAAGCCGGTAAATAAATTCCTCTATCTCCTTTCCGCGTGCGTTTGCAAATCCTTTATCAGAGCCGATGCGTACAAAGCCACATTTTTCCAAAACTTTTTGTGATCCAAAATTGTCAAAGGCCACTCGCCCAAAAATGGGCCTGGTAGTTTCCATACCAAGAAAATCCTTTAATGCTTTGGTGGCAATCCCTCGTCCCCAAAACTTTTTATCTATCCAGTAAGTGATTTCGATGTGGCCTTCCATTACAAACTTCGCGATGCTTCCAACGATCACATCATCGATACAAATGCACTGGTTATTTACGGTAGGGTCGCTTAAGAGTTTGGTGTATTTTTCGAGATATGCTTGTTTGTCTGCCGAATCTTTGGGTGTGAAAGCAGCTAAATGACACGCTTCCGTATCCATTTGAAATTGGAATAATTGTTCCAGGTCTGCGGGCCGGGTTGATCTGAGTGTTATGGAGGGTTGGTGTGTGGCCATGTTCAAAATTGTTACGCAATCTATTCAGAATATTTTGTTTTTCG
>JBQCFO010000590.1:0-3336 GCA_051959055.1 Ginsengibacter sp.
AGCAGTGATTCCTTCATCCGTAGCCCAATAGTCTGAATCAATTCCATTAAGTGCTTTTTCCCCTCCAAATTGCCGTTTTTTTTCTCTTACGTTGCTTACGTTTACCCGCCGGTACAACGCCAGATCCGGCCCGAGAAGCGGATCCGAAATAACTTTTTGTGGTGGCAAAGGAGATATGTTTTGATTTGTAACCAGGTTGCCGGAATAGGAATTATAACCTATATTTTCTAATGCAGTACGGCCTAAGCGTTCTGCCAATTGAGCAAGATAAAGACTTTGAGGCGCTACCGGAATTCCATGTGAATCAAAAGTACCTTCGCCAAGGATGGGTGATGAATCAAATAATCTTGCAGTTTGCCCGCGTGCGCCCTTACAACCAATTGCCCAGTTCATTGCTCCCGGTGGATTCTGAATAACGTAGGTTTTTGCGATGCAATTCCAGGCGACAGCCCAGGCCATGGTCCATCCATGACCAGAACCTGCCACTCCCCTGTTCATGAAATCTATTCCACCATCAGGAACCACACAGTTATCAACCAGTAACCCTGTTGACCAGCGCTGATGTGGTTGAATCCGGCTTCCATGGCCTCTGAAAATGCTGTTTAAAATTACATTGGGTCCGGTTATCAAACTTCCTGTCCACACAAAATAAGTATTGCCGCCGCTTACTTCACAACGATCAATGAGATTGAAACCGCCCTCTAAGCTAAAATCTGTTGGTTTAAAAGCTCCGAGATTAGGATAGCTATGTTTCACTTTTACCTGTTGCATGGTAATATGATTTCCGGCAAGCGTAGTAGTATTCATCGTTTCTTCAAAATAAACATCTTTCACCCAACAATTATCGCCTTCAATCCTGATACCAGAATAGGGAGCATGCCCATAAGCAACTTCCAGTGGTGCACATTGAATATGGAGATTTTCTATCCCCACCTGTGAAATACGATGAGAAGCGGAAATTCTTTTTACGATTGTTCCCGCAGGATCCAGGTAATCTGCATTGTATGAATCTGAAAGTGGAATATTTATGGTGATTTTATTTCCGGAAATACCAGTAATCTTTCTTTCAGATATTTCCTGGCGACTGCCGGGAATCCATGTTTGGGGTTTCCCATCCCTTGTCAGGTTATCCATTTCCATAAAGTGTACCCATTTAGCAGTAACAGGCCTGAGGATAGCGATTCTATCTCCTACTGCAAATGGTGTTACATCGGTTACGGTAAATGCGGATTCCCCCGAGGGAACATACCTGTCGTTTATTTTTGCAAAATTATTATTTGACATTTTTTCATCCTGATTACTTCCTTTCTTTCCACTGCTTATAATAATTGCCTGGTGCTTATTGCCATTCATAAAAATAGTGGTTCCCCCTGAACCACTGCCACTTCCACGCAGCACTACGCCATCTGCAGAAATCGTGATTGCTGCATTGCAAAAAAAAGTGCCAGGAGCCAATTGCACCGCTCCGCGAAATCCATTTTTCAATGGCATCGCTTCTACCGAATCAATTGCTGCCTGAATGGATTTTGTAGCGTCAATTGCGCCTGAAGGATTTACAGTAAGTACTACCGGGACATTGGGAAGTGATACTCCTCCTCCCATATATCCGGCACTGGAAAAATCCATTATTTTATCGCCCTGCGGAGTGGTTTTGTAAATAAGCTTGCCATTTTTTTCAGGATAAACCCATTTGCTGAAATTGCCTTTATATTGGGAAAATGTATTTATTGCAAACATTTGAAATGCTAATAAAGCAATAACGATTTTCTTAAAATACCTGTTTATAGAAAACATGGGACAAAGTTTTAAAGATTTTATTTTGAAGACCGGATAATGTTTTTTTTACTGATTATACATATCGTAGTTCTATCATGCCGGAGAACAGGATTGATCATTACGAATTACCAGTCTGTAAAAGCACCCGGTTGATTTTTTATTCAGCGGATATTTTGCTGCAATATTTTATCAGATTTTTGCATTTACTCCTACATCCGTACCATTTAAAATATGCGCTTTGCCCTCTGCTTTTGAAAATTCGTCGGCTCCTATATCGAATGGTGAAACTCTTACCTGGGCGTCCATGTCAAGAGTAATAGTAGGAAATCTTTCTGTAACGGCATTAATCGCCGGGCTTCCGGATTGTAAATGAAAAGCTGCTGATGCATCTCTTTCAAGCTTTGGATTTATTTCCTGAAATCCACTGACCGGCATATGTCCGGCGCTATTTGTTTTATAAATAATATTCCCTTTCCAGGTAGCATTTGCTATTGGGCCCGAGATGGATGCAGCGGAGCCACCACCCACTATGATGTTATAGGCTATCGTAATAAAAGTAGCGCCCATTCCATCTTTACGGCCACTTTGAAAAAAATTACGTGGGTTGTTTATCAATGTGTTGAAAGCAATCAGCACCCTGTCTGGCCTGTCATGTGAAGTGAGTTTAGCTCCATCTGCCACTTCCCCATCGCCATTCCCAATAAAAATTGCAGGATTGCAATTTTCAAAATAATTGCTGTGTATGACGTGGTCATCGCCAAAAATTCTAAGCCCGGGTGTGTTGATAAAATAATTGCCATATACAAAACATTTATTGCCATGCCTCAAAGTAAACTGTGCAGGACAATTGCGGATGGTATTGTACCGCAGTGTAACCGCTGAAGCTTTTACCGATATTAATTCATTTTCTCCTGCACAATCTTCGAATAGATTGTATTCAACAATGCTGTTGCTCGATGAAAGGCTGAAACCACTAAGGCCAAATTGCAGTGTTTCAGCCCCATTTTTACCACCCTGATCTTTTTGTGATTTGAAATAATTGTGGTGTATCCAAAGACGCTCTGCAATTTGATTGCCACTACCGCGCACAGCAATAAACCGTCCCATTGCATTTTTATTTTGAAAAGTATTGTAATCTACCTGATGATCGCTGCCGGCAAGAGTCAGATTTTCTCCGTCGCCCGGCGTTTCAAAAAGATTTTGAGTAAACCGGCAAAACCTGGTATCGGGACTCGCTTTTGCTTTCGATGCCAGGTGGGTAAATTTGAAGCCTTTGATAATAATGTATGCTGCAGGACTTATTAGATTAAAACCTCCGGAGCCGGTGATTTCTGCAAATCCTGTATTTTGAGCTGCAATAGTAATCGGATGGGATGCAGTGCCCGCTTTATTAATTATAATATTGGACGTGGTGGCATAAACGCCATTGGTAAGAAGAATAACATCTCCCGGATTTGCATTATTAATTGCATTTTGAAGATCCGGTATAGAAGAAACCTTAATTGTTTTGGCTGAGGTAAGGTTTACATTTAAAAGAACGAACAGAAATATCAAAAGATG
>JBQCFO010000591.1:0-2907 GCA_051959055.1 Ginsengibacter sp.
AGAAAGGCTCATTCCACTTTCACCGCCTTGTTGGCACAAGCGACCGATTGTGTCATTCAAGATGTAGCAAGTTTTTCTATGAAAGAACTGCCTTCAATTATTTTATGGTTTGAAACGGGTTCTGTTCTCATGTCAGTGAAATAGGTGTCATATACTGTTGCCCTTTCATGTTGCAAAGGAGTTGGGCAGAAGCATAATTCTGTCCAATTAATATTTCCATTGTCATCTATTGTGGCCCTATTCATAGAACTCACTATTTCCGGTCCATCCGGTCGTTGTTTTTCTATTGTACCATCCATTAATTTTTGATAGAACTCTTGGCCTTTGTCATAATTGAATTTTGCTTTTACTTGATAAATCATTTTATAATCTTTTGAAATTGCAAGGATAGTTAACAGACAAACAGTAAACAAAGACAAACCATCTTTTGAATGTTTTTCAAAAAAGAGCTCAATGTAAGAGCAACAGGGTTGTTCCAACATTACTGCCAACGGTAGGGCTTGCTGCTGCGCTGGTATTCAATGCTCGTCCAGCCGGAACGTCACCCGAGTAGCGATCCCAAAGCCGAAGATAAATACAAAAGATGAAAATTGTTGTTAGATTAAAATAGCAGTTCGTACCACTAATTATGCACTTCACAGGCTTCAAGAACATTATTATCGGGATCAAAGAACTGAAAATATTTAATCACCTCGTCACTAATAAGCCCGGATACATTCACTCCTTTGTCGAGTAAATTTTGTCGTGCAGTTTTTGCATCAAACGTCCTGAAGATGGGGTAGGAAGCTGTTTCTTTATTGTTTTGAATTGGATTGGCTGTTTGCCACAGCGTCAGGCTTGTCGGGCTATTGGTATCCAACACCACAAGGTGGATTTTCGAATCTTCATAAACGGCTTGTAAGCCCAATTTTTCCTGATACCATAATTTAGATTGGTTGATGTCAGAAACACGAACGATGATTGTGTCAATTCCCTGTAAAATTGGCTTAGGCATGTAGTTGTTTTATTTATTATTTTGTGTGTTTTACAATGTTCACAAAATAAAGTGTATTCTGGGAAAGTTGGGTAACGATTTATCGAAATTCTCGCAATCCGGTCTTATTTGAGGCATTGAAGTTATACGGATGGTGATGAATAGGAAAGTTGCAGGAGTTCCATATTATTGAGAGTGGCACCGTTTTTTATTTCTTAAACGGCTTTATAACTTCAATCATTTCTGAAGGAACGGTGATACTGAAAATCGTCCATTTGCCATAAACTGAAATAGCTTTTATTTCAAAGCCGAGAAATGAGATAATGCTTTTTACGATAGATAGTCCAAGGCCATATCCTTCGCTTTTATCTTTCCCTGATTTGAAGCGGTTAAATATGGATCCCAACTCTTCCGGTTTGATACCAATGCCGGTATCTCTTATTTCCAAAACGTAAGGCTCGCCTGGAATGTAGTGGTCAAGCAGAAGAATAGAACCGTTTTCTTTGTTGTATCTGATTGAATTATTGATCAGGTTGTACAACAATTGAAAAAACAAATCATGGTTTACTTTTTTCACCCTGACGTTTGGAGAAATCTGGTTGGTGAAAGTAAGGGACTTTGTTTCCAGTCTCATTGAAAGTTCTTTCATTATTTCGGAAGATAGTTCGTGAATATTTACTGTATCCGATTTGATAAACTGGTCATTTTCGATGCGTGAAATATACAACAGTGAATGAACTATTTTTTTCAACCGATTTACTGTTTTCATCATTGATGAAATTTTATCCTGTTGTTCTTCAGTGATATTTTCTTCCATCATCATGTTCTCCACATTCGTTTGTAAAATACTGATCGGAGTCATCAATTCATGAGAAGCATTGGAAGTAAACTCTCTTTCTTTATCAAAAGCTTCATGTATTTTTTTCATCAGGCCGATGAGTGAATCATCGAGCAATTTGAAATCAGTAGTGGAAGTTTTTATGGGCGGAAGTTGTTCTTTGAAAGGAAATTTTCGATTCAATAATTTGGTTCGGATAATCCTGCTCAGCGGTCGCAGCAGGATGTGCGTATAAACCAGGTCAATTACAATGCTGAATACGATCAGGGCAATTAAAATATAGAGTGTAAACCGGCGCAATAGCTTATTGTATTGGCTGATGGTGGCAGTTGTTTTGCCGATCTCAAGAATGTAATTTTTATTTTGAGCGGATATTTCATGAATGAGAATTCTATAGTTTAATGTGTCCTCACCAACGATGCGTTGCGCGGTTTCAATTGTGTCTTTCACATGAGTGTCTTCTGCGGGAAGCAAAGAAATATACTCTTCTTTAAGCATCGTATAACTTGCGAAAGCAGTGTCGCCCTGGAGGTAATAATCCACTCCGTTTTCAGAAATTACGGCAAGAACTTTTTTCTTTTGCTGGTTCAGGTAGTAATTGCTGTACTCGAAGCTTGCATAATTGACAAGGGAGGGAAGTAGCAGAACAAAAAGCGCTACGATCAATAATTTTGAAAGGGTAATAAAAAGTGTGAGCTTGCTTAGCAGTTTCAAAATAACTTACATTTTTATTTTATAACCGATTCCCCTGAGCGTTTGCAGCCAATCCACCGGTGCATGTGTGGCCATCTTTTTCCTGATATTTTTGATATGCACATCAATATAATTCGAATCATAATCATCATCTGAAAAAGATCCCCAGATGTGTTCGCTTAATTGCATTCGTGTGAGCGGCCTGTTTTTGTGAAGGATCATATAGCTCAGCAAATCAAATTCTTTTCTTGATAACTCAATTTCGTTTTCTTCAAACCTTACGGCACGTTTATTTATATCTATATTAAAATCACCCAATTGTATAATTGGATCATTATTGCCGGATTTACGTCTTGAAATAGCCTGCATCCGCGACTGCAATTCCAGCAGGGAAAAGGGTTTT
>JBQCFO010000592.1:0-5078 GCA_051959055.1 Ginsengibacter sp.
CCGGTTTATAATGCGATTGTATGGCAGGACAGACGCACTGCTGAACTATGTAATTTACTAAAAGAAAGAAAGTTGGATTCAATGATTCGTGAAAAAACCGGATTGGTTCCGGACGCATATTTTTCCGCAACAAAAATTCAATGGATTTTAAATAACGTCGCTGGTGCAAAGGAAAAAACGCAACAGGGAAAATTAGCATTTGGAACAATTGATTCATGGTTAATTTGGAATCTGACTGAAGGGCGGCTGCACATAACAGATGTAAGCAATGCATCCCGCACCATGCTTTTTAATATCAACACACTTTCATGGGATAAAGAACTATTAACGCTTTTTGAAATCCCGGAATCTATGCTTCCTGAGGTAAAATCCTCCAGTGAAAAATATGGACAAACATCAGGGAAATTATTAGGCACCAAAGTTCCCATTGCCGGTATTGCAGGAGATCAACAGGCAGCTTTGTTTGGACATGTTTGTATAAAACCCGGCATGGTAAAAAATACTTACGGAACCGGTTGCTTCATGCTTATGAATATTGGAGATAAACCGATTTTATCGAAAAACAATCTGATAACTACCATTGCCTGGAAAATAGGCAATGATATCCAGTATGCTTTGGAAGGAAGTATTTTTATTGCCGGTGCAGTTGTACAATGGTTGAGGGATGAATTGAAAATCATTGAATCAGCATCAGAAATTGAAGAAATGGCCCTGGATGTCGAAGATAGTGGCGGCGTATATATGGTTCCTGCTTTTGCAGGATTAGGAGCGCCACATTGGAATCAATATGCGAGGGGAACCATTTTTGGAATTACCAGGGGAACCAATAGAAACCATTTTTGCAGAGCCGCATTGGAAAGTATCGCGTTCCAGGTGATGGATGTTTTGGAAGCAATGGAATCAGACTCAGGAATTGAAATAAAGGAACTACGCGTGGATGGCGGCGCTACGCAAAATAATTTCTTGCTTCAATTCCAGGCTGATATTTTTAAAGCGTATGTTGTGCGCCCGGAAGTAACAGAAGTAACTGCAATTGGTGCTGCGTATCTTGCAGGGCTTGCTGTAGGTTTTTGGCAAAATGTGGAAGAAATTGAAAAGCAATGGAAGATCAACAGGCGTTTTGAGCCGGCTGATGTTGACACAGAAGATTTGATAAAAGGCTGGTACAGGGCAATTAGGGCTGTGAATACATGGTCGGAAACTGAAAATCCTTCTAAATAATAATTTTTTATCCTTAAAAAACAAATCAATTTATATGACTCCGTTTATTGCTGAACTAATTGGCACGATGATCTTAATTCTTCTTGGAAATGGCGTAGTGGCAAATGTGGTACTTAAAGATACGAAAGGAAATGGCAGCGGATGGATTGTGATTACCACTGGCTGGGCACTTGCTGTTTTTGCAGGAGTCGTTATTGCCGGGCCTTACAGCGGGGCTCATCTAAATCCCGCTGTCACATTAGGACTTGCAGTTGCAGGAAAATTTCCGTGGCCACAGGTTCCTGCTTTTATTGCTGCCCAATTAATTGGGGCAATGATTGGTACTTCGCTTGTCTGGCTCATGTATAAAGATCATTTTATCGCTACCAAAGAACCTGGCTTAAAGGCAGCTGCATTTTATACAGCTCCCGCAATAAGAAATCCGAGGCTTAATTTTATAAGTGAAGCGCTTGGAACTTTTGTTTTGCTTTTAGCTGTCTTCTATATTACCAATGGAGAATTCGGAAAAGAAAAAACACCGATTGGATTAGGTTCCATTGGCGCCATTCCGGTTACTTTTATTGTTTGGGCAATCGGTTTATCGCTTGGAGGCACAACAGGTTACGCTATCAATCCTGCACGTGATCTGGGTCCAAGGATTATTCATGCTATTCTGCCAATATCAGGAAAAAGCAGGACTGATTGGAAATATGCATGGATTCCGATTACAGGCCCGATTGCCGGAGCAACGATAGCTGCCGCTCTTTATTTATTGTTGAGTGTTTAATTTCAAGGTTGAAGATTAAAGGTTGATTAACCAGATCTTTTCTTTCAGGAAAATATAAAAACCGGATATTTCTTCTTTTACTGTATTGTTTTTAAATAACAAGGAAAATCTGTAAGATTAGAGGAATGGCCGGTGACGAGATTAGCCACGGAAAGCAAAACCAGGAAGGTTTTTAACCAGTTTTAATGTAAATTGTCTCTGATAAAACCTTCTTTGGTTTCGGGATCAATTTAATAAAATCTTAGGCTAATAATAAGGCTGTAACCTCATTTAATGATTCAGAAGTGGCGATAATCTTTTCAAAACGATTATTATTACTTTTCTGCGATTTTACAATCTTTTTTTGGATGATAAAAAATACCAGGAGCGATTTTTAATGCCACATGGTGTCATCAGATAAAACAACCCCAAGCCAAAGCACCATAATGAATACAGCGATTCCTAACACCACTGCCATTGTTTTATTAACTGCACCGTTAGAACCCATGTAATGCATAAAATAATAAAACAAACCGCCTAAAGCTCCTGCTAATGGTTCAACAACAAAAGGCCTTATCTTCCCATATTTTCCCCATTCTTGATTGGGCTGATGCGCTCCAAATACTAAAAGGAGGAATATCAGTATCAAACCAGTAATCGCTCCTACAAGAATCGGTTTAGCAGGCCTAAACGGTTTTTGCGGTTGATCGTTTATGTTACTTTTCTCTTTCATGAAAATTCAATTTTAAAAAAATCAGGAAGGTCTTTATATATTTTAGTGTAGCATGTCAGATTCATCCGGAATACAGGCATCACTCATGTTATGGCTCTTTTAGCACCATAAAATTACATATCTTTCTATTGCAATCTCATTGAAGGAATAGTAACTGTTCGCGTTACACACCGACCACGGCAAGCAAACCAAGAAGTTTTTATAACCAGTTTTATTTCTTCTTTTTGAGGAGATACAAAAACCCGATATTTCTTATTTTACTGAATCATTTTATAGATTAATCAAGGAAAATCTATAAGATTAGTGCAATGGGCGCCGGTGAGGACATTGACCACGGCAAGCAAAACCAAGAAGTTTTTTTAACCAGTTTTAATGTTAACTGTCTCTATTAAAACCTTCTTGGTTTGGGGATGATTCTTGGTTTGGAGGCAATTTTGCCCTTGGCCAGCGCTCACCGACCATTCAATCATAAAGGCCATGAAAGGGCGCGCGGGATTTTATATATAATTCTGATTAGCGATAAGTTTAAGCATACTGCACCATCTCTCTTTCAACGTTTCCGTTTTTAAGAAATTTGAAAATGGCGTAGGCAGGTTCAAAGCCTTTAAAGGCGCCTCCCCACCAATTGCCGCAGACGGCGCCGTTGCAATAATATTGAATTCCCCTGTACTCTACCGCGTCCTGCATGTGAATATGCCCGCTCAGGCAACAGCGGATATTTTTAAAATTACTAAACAATTCTGTTAGCTTTCTTGCATCCGTATGAAGCAAGGCACGTGAAATGCGCCAATCGCCATTAGGTTGATTTTCATCCTGGAACATGGCGGCGCAAAACGACACAATGGGAATATGCGACACCAGGCAAATATGCTGGCTGCCATCAGTATTTTTTAATTCCTTTTCCAACCAATTGTATTGCTCATCATCAATCTTTGAGATGTACCCGCCATTGTTTTCATGGGCGCTGTCAAGTACAATAAATTTCCAGTTTTTTTGAATAAAAGAATAATACCTGCCCGGCATTTTGTGTTGTTGCAATACCCAACCTTTGTCATACAACGGATCTGATTTGATAGAATCATCCTCCACCTGCCAGCCCCATGCATCGTGATTGCCGATAACATGAAAGACAGGCAAGTTATTTTCTGCACTCAGTACCCGGTTCCATACATCCCACTGCTCCTGTGTTTTAGCTTTCCCTGCCGCCATCGCATCCATAATTGCATCGCCGCCATTAATAATAAAATCTGGTTTTGGCTTTTTGGAATTTACGTGCTGAAATGCTTTACGCATGCCTGCTTCGGCGGCGGGTGTTGCCTTTACATGTATGTCGGAAAGAAACGCAACCTGCAATACAATGTTTTTTTCCGATAGTGGGGCTGCGCTTGTTTTGGAAGAGATGATCGTGCTGCCTACAGCCAGCAAGGAAGTGTTTGTAAGAAATTTTCTGCGGTCCATGCCGGCAAGATAATAGTTTTTTTTATTTTGTTCAAAAGTGAAAACTATCGAACGAGAAACATCAATAATTTTATCAGGATATTAGAAACAGCACAAAGTAGCTGCTATTTTTAGGCCCGACCTTCAACCCTAAACCTTTAACATTGAATCTTCAATATTCCCCTTTTCATTTGTTTCCGGTAGTTCGATTACAAAAGTAGCGCCCCCATCTAATGAGCCGGTCGCAGTAAGATAGCCTTTATGCTTATCAATAATTTTTTTACAAATGGATAATCCAATTCCGGTGCCTTCGTATTCATGGTAACTGTGAAGCCTTTTAAAAACCATAAAAATTTCTTCAGCATATTTTGCATCAAAGCCAATACCATTATCTGAAACAGAGATTTTATAATAGGTAACCCCGTTTATGTATTTTTCCGGTCGTTTAGAATTGACCGGATTTATATTTTCCAGCGAAATTTTAATTACCGATTGCCGGTCTTTTCTCTGAAATTTAATGGCATTGCTAATCAAATTGTAAAATAACTGTCGCATCAATTCCGGTACAGCGCAGATTACAGGTAACGCATCCACATTTATTTGAGTATTGCTTCTTTCTATATCAACTTCCAGCTCATTTATTACCTCTTTTACCAATTGATACAAATCCACTTTTACAAAATCAGCAGAGTTCACAGAATGCCTGGAAAAATGAATCAAATTATTAATCAGCATTTGCATTCTTTCAGATGATCTGCTGATTTTGGCAAGGTATTTTTCTACTTCTTTATCATCATTTTTTATCGTCGTTATTTTATCACTAAAAACTCTTATTTTTCTCAATGGTTCCAGCAAATCATGGGAAGCAACATAAGCAAAATGATCCAATTACTCATTCACCAATTTCAGGTGCAGATTGTTTTCAGTTAATTGTTTATTCAG
>JBQCFO010000593.1:0-13121 GCA_051959055.1 Ginsengibacter sp.
GGCCAATAAATATAGTTTCGATATCTAATTGAATTGATTATTATCCTTAGCAATTTCCATTCTTACAGCAAAATAAAAGCTTCAGATTAAATTATTGTTTTTCTCATTTATGCACCTAATACCTGAATTTCTCCACTCCCACTGCCGGCTTCCATCCATAATGTGGCTCAAAATAATTCCATAATAATGCGGATACATTTCGCGCCAGTTGCCATGCTTCATTACCCGGCTTCCAGCTTTTGTCAATATTGTTTTTGGTAGCAATGTAAAAAACATAATCTCCATGCGGTGCATTCACCAAAACCGCTTCGGAACGGGATGCATCCACCATTCCCTGCTTGGATGCGGCCTGCACATAAGGGGGAATCTGTGACAGCGCATATTCGTCCCAGAACACATGTGTGAGGTTACGGTACATTTGCTGGCTCGCTGCCTCGCTCACAGTTTTTCCTTCACGAATCATTACCATCAAATTGGCCAGTTCACGAGGCGTTGTTTGGCCCCAGCCATACTCTTTACTTTCTTTTTCCCTCCCGGGTGTGCGTGAGTTCAGACGGGTAAATTGAAAACCGTTTTGTGCCAGCCAGGAATTAATTGCAATACCACCTCCTGCTAATTTTTCGCACCAGACAGCAGCCGTATTATCGCTGTGTGAAATCATCAGGGTAATGGCGACATTCAAATCAATTTTGGTACTGTCTTTAAAATATTGCATCAGGCCCGAACCACCACGTGCGGCGCTGTCACGGTAAACCATGGATTGATGATAAGTAAATACACCTTCATTTATTTTATTAAAAATACCGACAAGAATCGGCACTTTGATAATACTTGCTGTTGGAAAAATGGTATCTGCATTAATCGCTACTTCTTTTCCGGTTTTTAAATTACGAACATAGATACCTGCGGTTCCATGAAATGAATCGAGGAGAACCTTTAATTGTTTTTCAAGTTTTTTATCAGTTTTATATTGTGCAAATGCGGATTGCGAAAGAAAGAAAATCATTATAAGTAAAATAAAAACCGGCAAAATTTTTCTCATTAAAATATATTTTTTGAAAAGTAGATAATTATTATCCGTACAAAACAAATACATTTTTGAAACATTGAATTTATTTTTTTGTCAAAAATGCAGACAGGAATATCCAAACAGATATTACTGTCAAAAGTAGAAATATTTTAAAAAATGACCATAAAATGACATAACTTTCATCTTTTATTCTCAAACTTTTAAAATTTACCATTATGCCTAAGTATGTTATTGAAAGAGAAATTCCGGGTGCAGGAAATCTAACCGCCGGACAACTGAAAGGTATTTCAGAGACTTCCTGCAACGTATTAAGAAATATGGGACCGGAAATTCAATGGGTTCATAGTTACGTTACCGGCGATAAAATCTATTGTGTTTATATCGCTCCCAACCAGGAAATGATTCGGGAGCATGCCCAACAGGGCGGATTTCCAGCGAACTCTATAAACGAAATTTCAACTATAATTGATCCCATAACTGCTGAATAAGAACAAGCGCTAATTTCCTTCTTTCTTTTTCAATTAATTTATCAAATAAGATATCTTGTGAAGGGTATCTTTTTTTTTGTTCAAATCTTGCAAAAGCAACATTTTAATTTGATACTTTTAAACAAATCCTTGAGAAAAAAAATTTGTAAGTAAATGAAACACGATAATACCCTCAATTATCAATATTTAAAATTATGCTACTGATCTATTTACCAAAAAAATCTTCCAGGTGTGAGTATATTTTTGATTTAATTTTTACTGAGGAATTTGCAATTGATTATCGTGTAACTACTGACATTACTGAATTTAATCAGCATGCAAAAGAAAAAATAAATTATTCCTTTTCAAAAATCGCAAACGAATTTTTTATAAAAGCATCTTCTTTATTATTCGAAAATGAAATAAAAAAACAGGAAATAAAAGTTGAGCAAAAACATGGAACAAAAGTTTTGTTCCCTGATAAAAATGAGGATTTAGGATTTGATATTTTCTCTGCGGTGTTTTATTTAATCAGTGCCTATGAAGAATATTTGTCTTTTACCCCGGATGAATTTGGAAGGTTCAAGGCAGAAGATTCGTTGGCTTTTAAAAATAATTTTTTGCATATTCCGGTTGTGGATGCCTGGATAAATATTTTTAGAATTGCCTTACAAAATAAATTTCCTGCACTACAAATAAAGCCGGCTGTTTTTAATGCGATTGCAACTTATGATATTGATGTAGCCTATAAATATTGCGGAAGAAATTTTGTACGAAATACTGGTTCTGTAGTAAAAGATATTCTTTCCTTTAAAATAAAAAATATCACTGAAAGACTCAATGTTCTTCGGAAAAAAGAAAAGGACCCGTGGGATGTTTACGAAGATTTAAAGATGATTATTTCAGAAAATAATTTACCATGCATTTTCTTTTTTTTATTGGGTGATAAAAGTGCGCATGACAGAAACCTGGATTATCAAAACCGTGCAATGAAAAAATTAATAAATAAAACCAAATCTTTTGCTGAAACCGGTATTCATCCGTCCTTTTACTCTTCATTGTTTCCTGAAAAAATTTTAATAGAAAAAGAAAGGCTGGAAAAATTAGCCGGAAAAAAAATTATAAAAAGCAGGCAGCATTATTTAAAATTTATTTTGCCCGATACTTACAATTCGCTTTTAGCGGCTGGCATCACAGAAGACTATTCGATGGGGTTTTCTAAATTGCCGGGATTCAGAGCGGGCACGTGTAAGCCGTTTTATTTTTATGATTTGAAAAATGAAAAAGCTACCAATCTTAAAATATATCCAATCACTTTTATGGAAAGTACGGTAATGAATAATTCTTCAAATCCTGATGAGGCTTTTCAAAAAATAATGTCACTTTTAGAAGAAGTAAAAAAAGTAAACGGCACATTTATAAGCTTGTGGCACAATCATACAATCAGCAAAACGGAAGAATATAAAGAATGGAAAAAGGTGCATGGGAGAATGATACAAAAACTTGTGGATTCATTAAGATAAATGCTCCATAAAATCAATCAATATTTTTTCTTCGCTTTCCCAGTTTAATACTTGAGAAGCTGCGGCCATATTGCGTTTCCAAAGCTCGTATTTTGGTTTATCTTCTGAAATTTCAATCACTTTTTTTGCCAGCTCTTCGGGATTCAAATTATTGACATAAGTGCCGATATTGTATTTTGTAATAAGGCCTTTTATTTCTACAGCTTCAGATGATAATACCGGAATGCCTGCGTGAATGTAATCGAAAAACTTATTGGGAAGCGAGAATAAATGCTCATCCGAAACATCAATTTTTTCAAAAATTAATCCAAGAAAACCTTGCATGGTATATAGCATCATCTGCTCATAGGGCAATGGATCAATAAATGTAATTTTTGATTGTAGTTTTAAATCAACAACCATTTTTTTGAGTTGGTTTAATATGGTTCCGTTTCCAATAAAATATAAGTGGAAATCATCCGGCAAATGCTGCATCATTAATATCGCTTCCTCCGATCCGCGATTCTCATTTAAACCCATTCCCTGGATGATGAGATTTTTTTTATTCGCCGGTAAAACAGATACATAATCGGTATTGCTTCTTTCAAATTGGTATGGAACATTTCGAATTGCTGTTACCTGAACATTGTATTTATTTTCGTAAATTTTTTTTATTGAATTATTTACTGTAATCACATTTTTTAATCGTGGAAATAATTTTCTTTCCAGTTTTTCCCAAATGTTTTTGGATGATTTTTTATAAACACTTTCAGTGAAATATTCGTGGCTGTCATAAATTAATTTTGATTTCTTCAAACGTGAAATTAAAAAATTGGGTAGCAGTGTATCCAGATCATTCGACCATAAAATATCTGCTTTTTTAAACACTACATAAAAAAATATCTGCAGATTAAAAACAAGATACATCAATGGCCCTTTGTGAAAAAGATTTTGAAGGCGAATGGTTTGATAAGGCAAATTTTTTAAACCAAAATTCCTTTTGCTTTTTCTTCCAATCAATAAAATTTCAAATCCCATTTTATGAAGGGTATTGCATTCCTTTTGTACACGCTGATCCGTAACCAAATCGCTAATGACGGAAACGATAATTTTTTTTGGCAAAAATTGAGTAAATTTTATTTGCAAATATTAAACAAATAAAGTGAGTTTTGCACACTAAGAGGAATCAGACTTTTCTAAAAGATACCAATTCCCTAAACAGTAAAAGAACAAATAACATCGATTCTCATTTCGTGAGTAATTTAATAATAAATCATTCAATAATTAACTCATTACATCTTCATATCGTTTGCCTTGATGTTCCTTATCCACCTGATTATGGTGGCGTTTTTGATTTATTTTATAAAATAAAAACGCTGCATCAGCTTGGCGTAAAAATTCATTTGCATTGTTTCGAGTATGGACGCGGTGAACAACCGGAATTGAATCAATATTGTGAAGAAGTTTATTATTATCAAAGAGAAAAATTGATCCAGGGAATTCCTTTGCGTTTACCATACATCGTTAGCTCCCGAATAAACCCGTTGTTGATAAAAAATATTTTAAATGATAATTACCCGGTTTTATTAGAAGGAATACACTGCACTTATTACTTGTTTCATGGTGAATTAAACAACCGGAAAGCATTGGTACGACTGCATAATGTGGAATATGAATACTATAAAGAGCTCGCAAAATCAACCAACAATTTTTATAAAAAAATCTATTACACATTAGAAAGCAGGTTATTAAAAAAATATGAAAATAGTCTTGCTAAAAAAGGAAAATTCATTGCTGTAAATGAAAAAGACAAACAAACGTACAACAAAATATTTTCAGCAAAAGAGGTAGAATTTCTGCCGGTTTTTTTGCCATTCAATGAAGTTAAACCGAAAACAGGAAAAGGCAATTATTGTTTATATCATGGAAATCTATCGGTGGCTGAAAATGAAAAAGCTGCACGATGGCTTTTGGAAAATATCGTCAAACATTTAACCAATTTCAATTTTATCATCGCAGGAAAAAATCCTTCTGAAGCTTTAAAAAATGAGTTTGTAAAAAACAAAAATGTACGGTTAATTGAAAATCCTTCTGAAAATGAAATGGAACAATTGGTTAAAAATGCGCACATTCATTTGTTGCCATCTTTTAATTCTACCGGGATAAAAATAAAATTATTGAATGCCTTATTCAACGGAAGATTTATTATTACAAACTCCGCTTCATTAGAAGGGACGGGCCTTGAAACCCTTTGTTGTATTGAAGAAACTCCTGCGGATTATATAAAAAGAATCCGGGAATTACTGAAAATCTCTTTTGATGAAAATGAAATCAATAAAAGAAAAGTGATTCTGGAAAATTTATATAACAATGAGAAAAATGGAAAGCGCCTAATGCAAATGCTGAAGGCTCAAGGCTGAAAGCTGAAACACGTTCACCATTCACAACTTACGATTCACCATTCACATCTCACTACACAATCGACGCATTATCATACACTTTTCCCCTTTCTGTTTTTATCGTTCTTGCAGGGAATTTGTTAATAACCGGGTAATCATGTGTAGCCATGATGATTGCTGTTCCATAATCGCGGCAGATACTAAAAAGCAATCTCATCACTTCATCAGAAGTTTCGGGATCCAGATTTCCGGTTGGCTCATCTGCCAGAATTAATTTAGGAGAATTTAAAAGTGCGCGGGCAATATCAATTCTTTGTTGTTCACCTCCACTCAATTCAAAAGGCATTTTAAAACCCTTTGTTTTTAAGCCAACTTTATCCAAAACATCAGCGATCTTTTCATCCATTAATTTTTCATCTTTCCAGCCGGTAGCTTTCAAAACAAACTTCAGATTGTTATTTACATTTCTATCTGTAAGCAATTGAAAATCCTGGAATACAACTCCAAGCTCGCGACGCAAATAAGGAATTTTTTTCCAGTCAAGATTTCCCAAATCAAAGCCGACAACGGTTGCCTCGCCTTCTTTAAAATCCAAATCTCCATATAAAGTTTTCAAAAGGCTGGATTTTCCTGTACCGGTCTTACCTACCAAATAAACAAATTCACCACGGTCTACAGAAATGTTTACGTCTGACAAAATGAGAGAATCTCCCTGGTAAATATTTACATTTTTTAATTCTACAATTGCTTCCGGCATAATTGATTTATTATTTTTTCTGTTAGGGCGTAAAGTTAAATGTATAATTATTTCTTACAAGCAGGAAAAATTATTCATCTGTTAAAATAATATGTAATTAAAAACATCGGTGATTTTCATATTTAAATAAGGCTTTTCTCAAACTCTTAAATGGCAGAAAACCAACAAATAAGGCATATTCGTAAATATATTTTAAAAAAACTAAAAAACAAGTTTTAAAACTAAGTATTTAGTTATACATTTGGATTACAATTTTAAAATAACACAAAAATGAGAACATTAACAAAGGCGGAAGAAGGAATCATGCAGGTCTTGTGGAAAATCGAAAAAGGGTTTCTTGGAGAAATCATTCATGAGATGCCTGCTCCGAAGCCGCATCAAAATACGTTGGCTACTATTTTGAAAATTCTGGTTGAAAAGCAATTTGTCGGAATTGAAACTTTTGGCAGGATGAACCGCTATTATCCGCTGGTAAAAAAGGAAATGTATTCAAAAGGGCGGGTAAAATCGCTTGTGAAAAAATATTATGAAGGATCCTTCAGCAACATTGTGTCTTCGATGGTGAAAGAAAATAATCTGAGCATTGAAGAACTGGAGATGCTGGTAAAACAATTGAAAAAAGGAAAGTAACTGTAAAGCAGACACATATTGATATCCATCTAAAAAACATTCATCATGATAACGCTTGCATGGTATTTACTAAAAGTAACTATTTGCTCCGGCATTTTATCCGGCTATTATTTCCTGGCACTCAGAAATAAAGTATTTCATCGCTGGAACCGGTTTTATTTGTTAGCAGCGGTTGCCATTTCGTTACTCGCTCCAATAATTAAGATTGACATTTTGCAAAACAATGAGGATAAAGGAACGGTTGTGCAAATGCTGCAAACCATTAGTTATGGCGATCAAGCAGTAATCGAATACAGCAAAAACACCGGCTTTCAACTGAGCACCGAAAATCTTGCAGAAGCCGCTTACCTGCTCATTTCTATTATTCTTTTAACCATGTTTTTTGCTTCGCTATTTAAAATAAAAAGCCTGAGAAAAAAATTTCCGTCAACAAGAATTAAAGATGTGCGTTTTATAAATACTAATGCCAACGGAACGCCATTTTCATTTTTTAAATCCATTTTTTGGAACGATGCCATTGATCTTCATTCCAGGTCAGGCCAGCAAATTTTTAATCATGAAATAGCACACATAAAAGAAAAACATTCTCATGATAAAATGTTCATGAATGCTGTATTAATATTTTTGTGGATTAATCCATTCTTTTGGTTGATGCGCAAAGAACTGTATATGATCCATGAATTTATCGCCGACAAAGAAGCGCTGGAAGACGGTGATATCAATGCTTTTGCAGAAATGATCCTACAAACCGTTTATCCGGGGCAAAATTTTTCAGGCACTAATAATTTTTTCTATTCACCTTTAAAAAGAAGAATTATGATGCTCACAAAAAATAAAAATCCAAAAGTTAATTATGTAAGCAGGCTGCTGGTTTTGCCGCTTGCCACAATCGTATTCTTTGCATTTACTTTGAAAATATATCCTTCGGATCAAATCGATGCGCATGATAGCAAAATTATTACAGCCGTAATGGATGCAGGCAACAGAGGCGTCGATAACGACCCGCTGGCAAATCTGCTGAATGAAAAAAATATCGCACTTTTAAATAAACTTACATCTTCCACTGACAAAAGAGATACAATCCCTCGGATATCTTCGGCATCAAAAATCAAACCCTTGTATCTTCTTAATGGAACAAGCATCACTGGTAAAGAGTCACAGAAAATACCTCCGGAAAACATTGAATCAATCACTGTTTTAAAAGGAGATAGTGCCATTTTGCAATATGGGAAAAAAGGCAAAAATGGTGTAATAGAAATTGTTACAAAAGACAAGAATTCATCTGTCGCGATTGTCAACTCCGGTAAAAATAGGCCGAGTGGGATTGCAGATAATGCTTTGGTAATTATTGATGGAAAAGAAATTCGTAATGGCGAAATCAAAAACATCGATCCAAATAAAATTGAATCCATCTCAGTCTTGAAAGGCGAAAGCGCAGCATTAAAATATGGAACAAAAGGAAAGAACGGAGTTGTTGAAATCCATCTAAAACCGTTTGATGTTAAACCAATTACCGGAATCCAAAAAGACACCATTCCGGACAAAGTGTTTACAAAAACAGAAATCCCGGCTTCTTTTCCCGGAGGGCAAGCTGAATGGATCAAATATATCACCGGTAAAATAAAAGCGTCAATAGACACCTTTACTAATGCCGATTACGGAACCTGCGTGGTAAGATTTATCGTGAATACTGATGGAACTGTAAGTGATGTACAAGCAACAACAATGAAGGGAACAAGGTTTGCACAAATTTCTGTAAATGCGATTAAAAAAGGCCCGAGGTGGATTCCTGCTTCTCAAAACGGGCACGCTGTGGCCGCTTACAGATTGCAACCGGTAACCTTAACGAACCCCGAAAAACCCAATACATCCGAAAAAAGCACGACTGGCAATAGTTCGGAAGACCAAAGAAAAATATTTATCAAACTTGAACAACCCGCCGGTTTTCCAGGAGGGCAAAGTGCCTGGCTGGCATACATCAATCGTGTTTTTCAAAAGAACGGAAATGCATTGATGGAAAATAAAAACAATCAAGGCACCTGCCAGGTTCGTTTTATTGTAAACGTGGATGGAAGTGTTAGTGACGTTCAGGCAATAACTATGCAGGGAACTGAACTGGATAATGTGGCGTTAAATCCAATTAAAAAGGGGCCGAACTGCATCCCGGTAAAACAGAACGGCCATGCTGTTAATTCTTTTGTCACTGTTCCGGTAACTTTAAAATTAAATGATAACATTGGTATTAAAAATGAGCCAAATTAGAAATTAAAATGTTGAAAAATTTCGCTTTTTAAATCGAAACTTTTCAACTACTTTTATGTTCAAATTTTAATTATGTCTTCTGTTGCTGCAATCAATAAAAATTCTGTTGGCTATCGTTTTAAAGGTTTTGACGTAAGCAATCTCAGTTCCATTGTTTCTGCTGCCAGAAAAGGGGTGAAAACAAAAGTGTTTTATGATTTTGCCGAGACCATCAAAATTCCTGAAAAGAATCTGGCCTCTATTTTAAATCTTTCATCCAGAACGATTAGCAATTACTACCAGGAAGAAAAAGTTTTGGATCCAATTTACAGCGAACATTTGCTCAAACTGATCAGCCTGTACGAAAAAGGTGAAACGATTTTTGGCAATATAGATGAATTTAATTATTGGCTGAAAAAACCGCTTTGGAATAAAAAAACTACACCATTCGAGTTAATAGGTACCAGTGGCGGAGTAGACCTTATTATAAAGGAACTGGATAAATTAGCACAAGGTTATCCTCTTTAAATTCTTTTAAATGCTGGTTTACCGTATCGTTCACAAAAAATTCAGTGGTTCATTATTCGCATCAGGAATGGAGGGAAGATGGAATGCAGAAGGAAATAAAGTTCTCTATTGCGCTGAATCCATCGCTCTTGCCTTTTTAGAAAATATGATCCGAAGACAGGGAGTTGGTTTTAATGATGATTTTAAAATAATGGTTATTGAAATTCCTGATAGGACAAAGGTTACCCTGCTAAATGCAGATGATTTGAAACCGGCCTGGAGAGAGCATAATAATTATTCTGAGTGCCAGGCATACGGGAATAAATGGTATTGTGAAAACAAAACACTTTTGCTGAAAGTGCCGTCAGCTGTGCTTCCACAATGTTTTAATTTTGTAATCAACACTACTCATCCTGGTTATAAAACGATAAAACTTGTTGGTGTTTCCGATCTTATTCCGGATGAGAAGATTGAAGAAATTTTAAAGAAATATTCAAAATGAGCGCAAAAATATTTTCAATTATTCAGCAAACTTAGAAAATCCAAAAACCTAAATTTGCTTCATGAATATCGAAGACATTTACACACTGTATCAGCAATTTCCGTTTATTGAAACCGATTCAAGAAAAATTGAAAAAGACGATATTTTCTTCGCTTTAAAAGGACCGAACTTTAATGGAAATCATTTTGCAAAACAAGCGTTGAAGGATGGTGCTGCTTATGTCATAGCAGATGAGCCTTTAGAATTTGAAGACAACCGGATCATACAGGTAACGGATGTTTTGCGCACATTGCAATTGCTGGCACAGCACCACCGTGAGCAATTTAATATTCCTTTTATTGCCATCACCGGAAGCAATGGAAAAACAACAACAAAAGAATTATTGCATGCAGTTCTTTCCACTACATTTAAAACTTATACTACGAAAGGCAACCTGAACAATCACATCGGTATTCCACTTACTATTTTAAAAATAAAACCGGATGCGGAGATGGCGGTGATTGAAATGGGTGCGAATCATTTACAGGAAATAGCCGGATACTGCGAATATGCGAAACCTACTCATGGCTTGATTACAAACATTGGCAAAGCACACCTGGAAGGATTTGGCGGCGAAGAAAACGTAAAAAAAGGCAAAGGCGAACTGTTTGATTATTTAGCTGCAAATAATGGGGCCGCCTTCGTAAACACAGATGACAAGGCCGTTTTGGAAGTAAGCAGCGAGGTAAAAAATGTTGAGTATTATGGAAGCAAAAGTGAAAATACAAAAGGCAACATCATACAAAACGATCCTTTTATTGAAGTAAAGATTGAATCAGAAAATCCGGTTGATATTAAAACAAAACTGGTTGGTTCGTATAATCTCCCCAATATTCTTGCAGCATTTTGTGTAGGAAAATATTTCAATATTGAAAATGAAAAAATTAAAAGTGCGATTGAAAATTACGAGCCATCGAACAGCCGTTCTCAATTAATAGAAAGAAATTCGAACACAATAATTCTTGATGCATATAATGCCAATCCTGGAAGTATGAAAGCAGCGATTGAGAATTTTGCGAATATGAAAGGTGATAAAAAGATCTTAATGCTTGGCGCCATGATGGAACTTGGCGATGACAGTAAAAAGGAACATGCAGATATTGTTGCACTGATAGATCAACATCAATGGCATGCCGTATTGCTGGTTGGAAATAATTTTAAAGAAACAAAAAACAGTTATATAAATCTTGAAAGCTCAGAACAGTCAAGGGACTGGTTAAAAAATCAACGAATTAAAAATGCTCAAATCCTTATCAAAGGATCGAGGAGCATCCAAATGGAGAAAGTGTTGGAAGCGTTTCAGTAAACGAATAAATAATACGAGTTCTTATTTCTCACTCAGATTATAACGGTTATCTATACACGAAAATTAAAAGACCAAATCTCCGTGAGTTGTTTTTATGATTAATGATTTTTTATCGCTCTCTTCTACCCTGCCGATAACCTGTGCATCAATATCAAAAGTTTTGGCAACTGAAATAATTTCTTTTGCGAAATCTTCATCAGTATAGATTTCCATACGACAACCCATATTAAAGACCTGGTACATTTCCCGATCATCAGAATGACTTGCTTCCTGTATCTTTTGAAATATTTCAGGAGGTGCAAATAAATTATCTTTTATGACGCGAACATTTTCGGGAATATATTTCAGGCATTTTGTTTGTCCGCCACCGCTGCAATGAATCAATCCATAAGTTTTATCAAAATTGTTTTCAAGAAGTTGTTTTATTAAAGGAGCAAACGTTCTTGTCGGCGAAAGAAGGCCCAGGGCATCAGCAATCCTGTGTTTACCAATATAAACCACTTCATCGTGCAGTGAATTATCAAAACTTTCTTTAAAATTTTCTGCATAATATTTATTCAAAATATCGTGTCTTGCTGAAGTCAACCCATTGCTTCCAATTCCACTATTATATTTTTGTTCATAGGTTGATTTCCCAAAAGAAGCGAGCCCAACTATTACATTTCCGGGCTTTATTTTTTCGTTAGAAATAATCTTCGATTTTGGCCATCTTGCAGTCATGGTTCCATTTACGGCGATGGTTCTTACCACATCACCCACATCGGCAGTTTCGCCACCGAGATAATGGATGTTGACTCCAAATGTTTTCATCAAATCAAAAAACTCCTGCGTGCCATTAATCACCTGTTCAAGCACTTCGCCGGTAATGAGATTTTTATTCCGGTCAATCGTAGAATTAAAAATAATATTATCGTAAATCCCCACACCCAAAAGGTCATCAAGATTCATTACGACTGCATCCTGCGCAATTCCCT
Source organism: Ginsengibacter sp. (assembly GCA_051959055.1). GTDB lineage: Bacteria > Bacteroidota > Bacteroidia > Chitinophagales > Chitinophagaceae > Ginsengibacter. The sequence continues at coordinate 12,355 of JBQCFO010000593.1, forward strand.
TCCATACAGAAATATCGCCGGTTTCTTTCCAGTACAAATAAGCAAGAACACTTTTGTTACCGGCGCCATCAGCGTGCATAACATTTACAAATTCAGCATCGTTTCCAAGAAAATCCGGATAAATTTTGCAAAAGGCATTTGGAAAAATTCCCTGGTCAAGATTTTTTACGGCTGCATGAACTTCTTCTTTTTGTGCAGAAACTCCACGCTTCGAATACAAGGACATTATTGAATTATTAAATTATTGAATTATTAGAAAAAACTGTTCATTCATTTATTATCAAGAGTGGGTAAAAGTAAGATTGTAGAATCAATTTTCCATTGCCGGGATATTTATTTATCATTTATCTTGCAAACTTCTTATGCAGGTACACCGAGATATAAACAACCTACCATTTTTTAAAAACGCCGCCATTACGATTGGAACCTTTGACGGGGTTCACACAGGCCATGTCCAGATTATCCAACAGGTAAAAAAAGAAGCGCTCAACAATCATGGAGAGTCCGTTATTATCACGTTTGATCCACATCCGCGGATGATTATCCACTCGAAAAATCCCGAGAAAAAAAATATTCAGCTATTAAATACCCTTGCGGAAAAAATTGAATTGTTATCAAAGCAGGAAATTGATCACCTGGTAGTCGTGCCTTTCACTGAAGAATTTTCCTGTCAAAGTGCGGAAGATTATATTTCAAAATTCTTAGTTTCCAATTTTCATCCGCAAACACTGATCATCGGTTATGATCACCGGTTTGGCAAAAACAGG
>JBQCFO010000594.1:0-4030 GCA_051959055.1 Ginsengibacter sp.
TGGGCGCCGCATCCTAACTGGTTTTACCGCATCAGTAAATTCACTTTACCTTTAATTCATCATCCTTATGTACCCGAAACTTTTTATCTTAATGAAATAAAAACTCTTCCGGAAGATTTGGAAAGTTATGTTTTGAAACCCTTGTTTTCTTTTGCCGGACAAGGTGTGATTATTGATGTAACTGAAAAGGATATTGAAGAAGTAAAAGATCCTGAAAACTGGATTCTTCAAAGAAAAGTAAAATATGCAGATATCATAAAAACCCCAAACATTCCGGCAAAAGCAGAAATCAGGATTTTTTATTTTTGGAAGAAAGGAGCAGCAAGACCTGTTGCAGTAAATAATCTCGCGCGATTAAGCAAAGGAAAAATGATTGGCGTAAGATATAATATGGATAAAGATTGGGTCGGTGGAAGTATTGCGTATTTTGAGAAGTAGGAGCGAATTGTTTAAATTATTTAATTCCATAAAATTTCATAACACCGACCTGATCATCCCAACTACCGTAATTAAATACTTTTTCCATTACATATAACGAAGACTTTTCAAAATCTAATTCGTTAAAGGAAATGTCCCAAAAGGCTTTTGTGGAAATGGAAGGCTGTGTCATAGTGGCATAAAGTGAACTGTTTGCGTATTAACAAGGTCAACAAAAATATAGCAATTCATGATTCAAAATCCTTTCCCATTATGGTTTAATTAAACCGTAATCACTTTACTTTGCAAAAATCAATTTTCATTTTTATAAATGTATAACAGTAAAAAAGTAATTGTTGTGCTGCCTGCTTACAATGCGGCTTTGACTATGGCAAAAACCATTTCTGAAATTCCGATGGATGTGGTGGATGAGTTGGTTTTGGTGGATGATAACAGCACTGACAACTCCATCGAAGTGGCCCAAAAACTTGGAATAAAGCATATCATACAACATACGGTAAACCGAGGTTATGGAGGTAATCAAAAAAGCTGCTATGACAAAGCGCTTGAGTTGAATGCAGATATCATTGTAATGCTTCATCCCGATTATCAATATACACCAAAACTCATACTGGCAATGGTTTCTGTGATTGGCAATGATTTATATAAGATAGTTTTTGGAAGCAGGATTTTAGGAAAAGGTGCTTTGAAAGGTGGAATGCCTTTATATAAATATATCGCCAACCGTGCTCTTACCCTGTTTCAAAATACCATGATGAATCAAAAGCTTTCTGAATACCACACGGGTTATCGCGCTTATGATAAAGAGGTTTTAAAAAATATAAATTATCAACAAAATTCTGATGATTTTATTTTTGATAATGAAATGGTGGCACAGATTTTTTATAAGGGTTTCGAGATTGGCGAAATCACCTGTCCAACAAAATATTTCAAAGAGGCTTCTTCTATTAATTTGAAAAGAAGCATCACTTATGGATTGGGCGTGTTGAAAGTTTCGATACTTTATTTTCTTACGAAAATCAAACTTTATAAATGGAAATTGCTCACTCAATAAATAAAAGGCAAAGCAATTTATACCTTATCATCATTATATTATCGGGTATCATATTCTTCATTCCTTTTCTTGGAAAAGTTCATCTTTTTGACTGGGACGAAATCAATTTTGCGGAATCGGCGCGTGAAATGATCGTTACCGGCGATTATCATCGTGTACAAATTAATTTTCAACCTTTCTGGGAAAAACCACCTTTATTTTTCTGGTTGCAGGTTGGTGCAATGAAACTATTTGGTATCAATGAATTTGCCGCGAGGTTTCCAAATGCTATTTGTGGGATTATTTCCCTGCTTACTTTTTTTCTCATAGGAAAAAAATTCAAATCACCACGCTTTGGCTTCATCTGGGCTGTCAGTTACCTCGGAAGCTTTCTGCCGCATTTGTATTTTAAATCCGGCATTATTGATCCGGTTTTCAATTACTTTATTTTCCTTGGAATTTATTTCATGTATAAAAGTATTCACAAGCTCCCCTCCTTTGGAGGGGCCGGGGGAGGCTTGTATTCTTCTCTGTCGGGGCTTTTCATAGGGATGGCTACCCTTACTAAAGGACCGGTTGGATTGCTGGTATTCCTCATTTCATTTTTTATTTATTTCCTTTTTACCCGTTTTAAAAATTTTCCGAACCTCAAAAAAATACTGCTGTTCATTTTCTTTTTTACGGTGGTCTGTTTGCTTTGGTTTGGCGAGGAAATCATGAAAAATGGTTTCTGGTTTTTAAAAGAATTTTTGGCATACCAGGCCGATCTTTTTTTGCATCCGGTAGCCAGCCATGGTGAACCTTTTTATTATCATTTTGTCGTTGTTTTTATTGGCTGCTTTCCTATTTCAGTGATTGCTCTTCCTATACTTTTTGGGAAAAGGGTTGACATGCATAAAGACTTTTTAAGACTGATGAAAATATTATTCTGGACAGTAATGATCCTGTTTAGCATCACTACCACCAAGATAGTTCATTATTCTTCGCTTACTTATTTTCCACTTTCGTTTATGGCGGCCTGTTATCTGGATTTTCTTATAGCAAACAAACAAAAAATACGAATTCCTCTTTTGGTTTTAATTGCATGTATGGGTTTTGTATTTTCTTTTTTGCTTGCAGCGCTTCCTTATGTAACCAGCCATCATGAATTGATTTTGCCTTATTTAAAAGACCCATATGCGGCAGCCAGTTTGAATGTAAATGTGCACTGGAGCGGCTTTGAAAGCCTGATTGGCGTTTTATATTTTATTGCTGTAATATTAGCTGTTTTGTTTTTTTACAAAAAGAAAAACCGTATCGCAATCATTTTTCTTTTTTATTCAACTGCTGTTTGCCTCTTTGTTTACCTGCTTGCTGTAGTTCCAAAAATTGAGAAATATTCACAAGGCCCGGCCATAGATTTTTATGAAAGCCTCTCCGGTAAAGATGTATATGTATGGCCAATCGGATTTAAAAGCTATGCCCAATATTTTTATGGGAAAAAACCCGCCACACCGGTATATGGAGAAAAAGATGAGCAGTTTTTATTAAAAGGAAATATTACCAAACCGGCTTTTTTTGTTGTTAAAATAAGCAATTCGGGGTTCGATACCAGTTGCAATAGTTGCACTTTAATCAAACAGGAAGGTGGTTTTAAATTTTATAAAAGAGAGCCGGTGAAATGAATGAGTTGGAAGATTTGGTGAGAGTGGTAAATTATTAAATTATTAAATTATTAAATTATTGAATTATTGAATTATTAATTATTCTGACCACTTTCTCCATTATCACATTACCAAATAACCCTATCAGCTTATCAGCACATTATCACATTATCACATTAGCTCATCAGCACATTAGCGCATTAGCAGGTTAATTGAAAATCGAATTAAGCTTATCATTCAACGCTTCACCACGAAGATTTTTTCCAATAATTTTCCCTTTTGGATCAATTAAAATATTTTGAGGAATACTGGTCACTTTAAAAAGCGAGGCCACCTGGTTTCCCCAACCTCTTAAATCGCTAACATGAGTCCAGGTAAGGCCATCCATGTGAATTGCATTCAACCAGGCATCTTTCGCCTGATCGAGAGACACTCCCAGAACGGTAAAATTCTTTTGATGATATTTATTAAATGCGGCGACTACATTTGGATTTTCCATCCGGCACGGACGGCACCAGCTTGCCCAAAAATCTATTAACACATATTTGCCACGAAGGGAAGAAATTTTTACCTGATGGCCAGCTGTGTCAGTTTGTGAAAAATCTTCAATCTGTGATCCTATCGGGTTTATTTTAGCAAGTTCCAACTGCTCACCCACGTATTTGGCGAGCGTTGAATTTTTTACATCCTTAGATAATAATTTGTATAATTTATCAGCAACCGTTGCATTCTCAGAAGATTGTAAAACGCGGATGATAGCTATGGGTGCAACATACGATGAAGGATATTTTTTTACAAAGTTTTCACTGATCTTTTGTACAGCTTCAACAGATGCGGCATCTTTAGCAGAATCAGGCATAAAGATTTTTTCGTAAGGCTTCATGGCTTTTGAATATTCTGCAAACTCATCTTGGCT
>JBQCFO010000595.1:0-2751 GCA_051959055.1 Ginsengibacter sp.
TCGCAATAAAATCTATACGGTTGCATTAAAGCTTACTCATTCAACAACAGTTGCTGAAGAAATTGTAGAAGATGTGTTTCTTAAAATCTGGTTGAGAAGAGCCGCATTAAATGAGATAGAAAATTTCAGCGCCTATCTTTATACAATTGCCCGAAATGAAACCTATAAGATTCTAAAACAAATAGCAAAAAACTATAAAATTGTTTTGCTTACAGAGAATGATCCATCATTGCTTGATAACAATACAGAGGAATATTTAATTGGAAAAGAATTTACTTCTTTGTTACAAAAAGCCATTGACCGGCTGCCCCATCAACAAAAACAGGTTTATCAACTGATGAAAGAAGGCGATTTAAAACGTGGTGAAGTTGCTGAGCTTCTTCAGATAAAACCTGAAACCGTAAAGTTCCATCTCGCCCAGGCCATGAAAAATATCCGCGCCTATTGTATGATGCACCTGGGTTCTTCAGTTGGCTTCCTCCTGTTTTTATCCTTCCTTTTAGAAGATTCAAAATAAATATTTACTATCACCCACCCAAAATCTTTTCTAAGATACTCTTGTATAAAGTAGGGGATAATTTTTAGCGCCTTCTGTTTAAAACTAATAGATGCAATCCAGGTTAGAATATTTATTTGACTGTTATATACATCAAAATTGTTCCTCGCAGGAAGAACAGGAACTAATGGAGCTACTGGCACAATCTGAAAATAAAAGCCAGGTGCAAAGATTGTTGGATAAAGTTATTGAAGATGCAGAATCAGAAACCCGGATGCCAGAGGAAGTGGCTGCTTCCATATTGCATAATATTTTGCAGAAAGATAAAGATCCGGTGGTTGATTTTAATAGCAAAAGGGTCGTTTTCATGTTGTGGAAAAAGGTGGCGGCTGCTGCAGTAGTGATTTTATTTATTTTAGGAGCAGCTTATTGGATTGTTCCCAAACACAATAATGTGAAGATAGCGGTCTCCATCGCTGCGCCAGAAAAACAAACCGTAAAAATTTTACCTGGCGGAAATCATGCAATACTTACTATGGCTGATGGAAGTAAGATCGTATTGGATAGTGTTCAAAACGGAAATATTCAAGGCGGGGGCGCTATAATAAGCAATCAGGGCGGCGTATTGGTTTATGATGGATCATCACCAACCAAATCAGCACCGGCTGTAGTATACAATACACTTACCACGCCACGCGGAGGACAATATAAATTGATATTAGCAGATGGCAGTAAGGTATGGCTTAATGCTTCATCATCCTTACATTTTCCTACAGCTTTCACTGGTGAGGAACGGAATGTAGAATTAACGGGGGAAGCGTATTTTGAAGTAGCTAAAAATAAAGAAAAGCCTTTTCGTGTAAATGTAAATGGCATGCAGGTAGAAGTATTAGGTACACATTTTAATGTGAATGCTTATGCTGATGAAAATTCAATAAAGACAAGTTTGCTGGAAGGCAGTGTTAAAATAAAAAGAGGCAGCGTATCCGGATTGTTGAAACCAGGACAGCAGGGAGTATTAGGAAACAATAATAATGATTTGAAAATAAAGAAGGTGAATATGGATGAAGTGGTTGCCTGGAAAAATGGATTGTTCCAGTTTGACGGGGCGGATATTAAAACTATTATGCTGGAGATCGGCAGGTGGTATAATGTGGATATTGTTTATTCAGGGAAAGTTCCCGAAAGAAGTTTTGTAGGAAAAATCAGCAGGGATGCGGCATTGCCGGACGTATTGAAAATTCTTGAATTGAGCAATGTGAAATTTAATGTAACAGGAAGAAAAATAATTGTAGAGTAGGCAAAATAGGGAATCCGTTGTCTTTATTGCTTCACTCTAATATATTATAAGGGAAACTAAAGAAAAACAACTGAAAAACGTATTGTTATCTATCCAGATAACAAATTAAGTAAAACAAAAAGTCAGCAATGTTTGCGGCATTGCTGACCGAAGGCTAAAAAATGACGTTGAAACAAAATTTTATAACCAAAAGTCAAAACTATGATTTTAACCATAGGCAACCAAAATAATAAAATTGTTGCTAAATCATTAAAGGCCAAAACATGGATGATTATGAAATTGACAATTGTATTATTGTTATTTTTTACTATCCAGGTTAGCGCAAAGACCGATGCGCAAAAGATTACTATAGTTAAAGATAATATTCACCTTTCAGAGGTATTCAAAGATATTGAGCGCCAAACGGGTTTTCACTTTTTTTACGATAAAGATGTCATAGAAAGAACTCACCCCATTGATGTTGCTCTTAAAAACGCAACGCTTCAGCAGGCTCTTCAGACTTGTCTTAGCGGGCAACAGCTTATTTATAATATTGTGAGGAATACTGTTGTTATCCGGCCGCAAAAACAAACAGCTTTTTCTCAGTCCCAGGCTACTTTAATTCCGTTTAAGACTATTGAAATTCCTCCTATAGAAATTCACGGACGAGTAGTGAATCAGCAGGGAGAACCCTTGACGAATGTTTCAGTATTGATCGCGGGCACAAAGACAGGAACAACGACAAATAGTGATGGACGTTTTATAATAACAGTCCCTGATAATAAAAATATTATTCTTGAGATTTCGAGTGTAGGGTTTCAATCGAAAAGGGTAAATGTAGGAAAGCAGACTGAGATTAATATAACATTGAAGGTTGCCGTGTCAGGATTGAATGAAGTAATAGTGGTAGGATATGGAACGCAGAAAAAAGCAAACCTGACCAATGCTATTTCCACTGTAGATAATAAGGCCATAA
>JBQCFO010000596.1:0-2366 GCA_051959055.1 Ginsengibacter sp.
GCATGGTATCTAAAATTAAAATCTAATTAAGTTCAGTTTAAAAAGCCTTTTTGCCGAATTCAGCAAAAAGGCTTTTTTTTCAGTTGACTTTGAAAATGTATAATTTAGTTGGTTCCTGTTGGTAATCCATAATTTTTAGAACCGTGCAGTAAAAGCACAAATAACCAGGATTCGTATTTCCGAAAATAATTTACAAGAGAGACCGGTTACAGCCTGGTAGTTTAGATTATTTCAATTCAGTTTCGGCAAGTCTTTTATTCAAATCCGCTAATAAAATGAAACAACTACAAAATAAATTTTCTTATCTCGTTTTACTACTGTTGAACTGCTTTCTGCTCTCCTGTAAAAAGTCGGGTGCGGATAAGCCAGAGGTGGTGGTTCCTTCTATAAAAGTTGCGAATGCCTCACAATCGCGCTCTACAGTTGAAAGTGTGATGCACGTCCAGTTTACTTTAAATAAAACCACCACCATTCCTGTCTCTGTAGATTATACTCTAAAAGACGGAACTGCTATTGCAAGCAAGGATTATGCAGCAGCGTCCGGAACGATTACGATTCCGGCAAATAAAACGATGGCAGATTTGACCATTACCATCAAAGGCGACCCAACCAACACACGACAAGCAAACCTCACATTCAATATCGTTTTAAGCAATCCCAAAAACTGCACCATTGCCTCGGGCACCGCACAAGGAACGATCATTACAGAAGATGGGACCAATCTTGAAACTGACAATTCCGGTTACAGCACTCCAATGACATATCCCGGCTATCAACTCGTTTGGAGTGATGAATTTTCAGGAAATAAAGTTGACGAAACAGCCTGGAATTTTGAAATTGGCAATGGTGATAACGGCTGGGGAAACCGTGAACTGGAATACTATACCAACAGTCCGAAAAATGTGTTCGTTTCCAATGGCAATTTAATCATTGAGGCAAGAAAAGAAACCATCAGTGGTTTTAATTATACTTCGACACGAATGACTACCCAAAATAAAAAGGCCTTTACTTTTGGTAGAATTGATATCCGCGCAAAGCTGCCGGTAGCAAAAGGAATGTGGCCGGCCTTGTGGATGCTTGGCTCCAATATTTCTTCTGTATCGTGGCCGGCTTGCGGCGAGATTGATATTATGGAATTGATTGGAACCAACCCTAACACAACTCATAGCACACTTCATTGGGGCGCTTCAACCCAGACCCATGCTTCAAAAGGTGCGGCTTACACTTTACCATCCGGAGATTTTTCACAGCAATTTCACGTCTTTAGTGCTATTTGGGTAAAGGATTCTATTAAATTTTTGGTTGATGACCATTTATATTTAACGGTTTCCAAAACAGACGTCGGTACAGCCAATTATCCTTTTAATGATCCGCAGTTTTTTATTTTCAACGTAGCAGTCGGAGGCGATTGGCCCGGTCCTCCTGACAACAGCACTTCTTTTCCACAAAGAATGTTTGTTGATTACGTAAGAGTTTTCCAATAATATTTTTTAATTTTTCAAAAAACAGTCCTTATGTTTTTCAAAAAAACACACTTAAATTTTTTGTTTCTGATTGTCGTTCCCTTCTATTTAAATTCGTGTTCTTCTTCAAAAAAAACAAACGACAACAAACAATGGAAACTTGCATGGAGTGATGAATTTAATTATACCGGCTTGCCCGACAGTACCAAATGGAGCTATGATGTGGGCGGCAATGGATGGGGAAATAACGAGCTTGAATATTATACCAATGCTTCTCCTGAAAATGCATTCGTCAATAATGGAACTTTAAAAATTACAGCGCGCAAAGAAAATAAAGAAGATAAAAATTATACTTCAGCAAGATTGGTGACACGAGGTAAAAAATCCTTTACCTATGGACGGTTTGAAATACGCGCAAAACTGCCTGCCGGCGTAGGTTTGTGGCCTGCCATCTGGATGTTAGGCAATGATGTGAATAAAGTGGGTTGGCCATTGTGTGGCGAAATAGATATCATGGAACACGTGGGTTATGAAAAAGACAGCATCTTAGGAACCATTCATACCAAAGCATACAACCATGTAATCGGAACGCAAAAATCCAGAAAGACTTTCATCAAAGATCCATACAGCAAATTCCATTTGTACTCCATAGAATGGACTCCGGAAAAAATTGATTTTTTTGTGGATAATAAATTGTATAATCATTTTGCCAATGAACATAAAACCAACGCTGAATGGCCCTTTGACGATCCGTTTTATTTCATCATGAATATTGCCATCGGAGGCGGCCTTGGAGGAAAAATGGGTGTGGACGACAAAGCTTTTCCGGCAACAATGGAAGTGGACTATGTAAGGGTTTACGATTACCAGTAAACGAAGTTTTAAGACGGATTTTTATTTTAA
>JBQCFO010000597.1:0-21504 GCA_051959055.1 Ginsengibacter sp.
TAATGTTTTCAGATTATTTGACGCCTGGTTGCCACTTGAATTCTCATTCTTTATTCTTTGTCCCTGGTATTCATAAACGGCAATGGCGTTAAGATGATGGTCGCCAAAAGTTTTGTCAAAAGTTAGTTGCTCGGTATATAACTGAACAGCAGATATTGTCCTGTTATTGGTAATGGTAGCTAAGATAGCGCTTGATCCGGCAATGGTCCCACTATCATTAAAAATCGGCGAAAAACGATAATCAAGGCGGTTCGCGTAATCCATTCCAAAAGTTGAACGGAATTTTAACCAACTGGTGAAATTTACTTCTGCATAAACGGTCCCTAAGAGTTTCATCAAGGTTCTGTTACCCGGATTTTTCACTACCGCATCTTCAATGGGGTTTGTTGGGTCGCCTCCATCCAATACAGAGTTTACACCTCTGAATCCGTCAGTAGTCGTAGGATCGTACACCGGCATGTATGGCATAATTCTGATTACATTCAGCAAATTTGACCTTGAACCGGTTTCATTGTTGTCATAAGATTGATTGCCATAACCCAGGTATAGATTTTCTCCAAAATTGAAGACTTTGCTGATTTTGTGGTCTGAATTAATCCGGAAATTATAACGCTTATAGCCTACAGAAGGGGCAGTGCCGGTCTGATCAAAATAGCCTGCAGAAGCATAAAACCGGGATATTTCATTTCCCCCACTTAAGCCAATATTCGTTTGTGTCATTTGGCCCTGTTTAAAATAGGCGTCCTGCCAGTCAGTTACATTGTTGCCATAGGTATTGCCTGCGCCCTTATAAATTGGTGTATTAACCCATGGATCCGTACGGCGTGGAACTTTGCTTCCCCTGTAAGCAATAGCATATTGATCAAATTGGGATGGGTTGAGTAAACTAAGCCTTTGAGTCACATTTTGTACTCCATAATATGAATCCAGATTCACATGTAATTTTCCATCTCTTTTGCCTTTTTTGGTGGTGATAATTATTACGCCGTTAGTAGCTCTTGAGCCATATATAGCAGCTGCTGAAGCGTCTTTCAAAACATCTACAGATTCTATATCGCGGGTATCAAACATGGAAAGATCTCCTGTAGGAAATCCGTCAATTACATACAACGGATTGGATGCATAAGAAATAGAACTGATACCCCTGATGCGAACAAGTGGTTCTGTGCCCGGGCTACCATTGTTTGTTACCTGTAGTCCTGGTACACGGCCCTGTAAAGCCTGCTGAACACTTGCAACAGGAAGCTCGGATATTACTTTGCTGCTAACGGTTGAAATGGAACCGGTAACTTCAGTCCTTTTTTGAGTTCCATACCCTACTACTACCACTTCCCCAAGGACTGACTCGGATGGTTTCATAGAAGCATTGATCGTTGTTTGATTTCCAATGGCCACTTCCTGGGTAGCCATGTTAATTGAAGAAAATACCAGGATTTTCGCATCCGCAGGAACAGCAATGCTGTAATTGCCTTCTGCGTCTGTAAGAGTACCTGTATTGGTTCCCTTTAAGACTACTGATGCCCTTTGAATCGGGCTGCCATTATTATCTGTCACGTTGCCTGAAATTTTTTTTTGAGCCGTTACCATAAATGATAAGGCTAAAAAAAGGATAGACAAACAAAAATGTTTAGTAAAAAAAATGTGTAAATTTCTCATACCTATGTTATTTTATTGTTAATGTGATGTGAAACTAAATAAAACTTTCTAACAAAAAAAATTTTTTTAAAACGATTACATTTTTACTCTTTTATTTGGGATATTTAATAGGTGTTGAGTGGTTACAATTCAATTGGACAAACGTATTGGTAAATTGTAATCGGTTACAGTTTTAAAATAAAAACAAGTTTACTTTAATAAACAAATTCCTTAATTATAGCGAACGAGATTACAAAATTGTTTTATAAAAAATAAAATGCTTGAAGATGTATTAGGATAAGTTTATTAAGTAAGAATACGTGTGTTTTGGTAATAATTCATCCTTTCAGGATTTGCAAAGTTCGAATGACTAAATGATTATAGTAAAAATAATTTATCCGTAAAAACGTCAAGCGTTGATATAGGTTTAATGATCCAAATTTTTATTTCTATCACTCCTTCGGAGTTTTGAAGCCGTTAATTATAATCTCTATAATCATGTCATCCTTTCAGGATTTGGAAAGTCCGAAGGACTGAAATGATTATAGTAAAAGAAAGACTGAAATGTTTATAGTTAAAAATGAATAGCCATAAAAAAGTGAAGGGGTGACATAGATTTAATGATGTAGATTTTTATTTCTATCACTCCTTCGGAGTTTTGAAGCTATTAATTATGATCGTTCTATGCATGTCATCCTTTCAGCATCTACTTTTATTTAGCTTTCTTTTCATACCCGATATTTTTGCTTGCCCACGGAATAAAGTATTTGAAATTCGGCGCATCAGTATGTCCGCCATCATGCTGGCGCCATGCAAGCTGGCCATCCAGCAAACCAACATTTACCGCTGGTTTGTATTCTTTCATATACTCGTTTCCCACGCCCAAATCTTTTGCACCTAATAATTTATATACAGTTCCTGCTGATACAGTAGCCATATAGCTTCCCCGGTGATCGAGCCAGTTGGCATCACCTTTTTCAGGAATGCCATAACTGATAAATAGCGCACGTGGAGCACACAGTGCAATCAATTCATGCGAATCTACCGGCAAATCACAACCATTCTTACTCCCAAAGGTTGATTTTTCTGCTCCATATTTTAAAAAGTTTCCTGCCATCCAGTAAAATCCGCCGCCCGTAAGGCTTTCTACGGCTTCTCCAAAATTGCGACGAAGCAAAGTAGCGCCGCCTTTGCCCGAAGAACCGATAAGACCAACGGCAAACCGCGGCTCAAAGGCCATTGTAACCAGTGCGGCTTTTCCATATCTTGACACACCTTCAATACCTGTTTTTTTTGCATCTACGAGGCTGTCTGTTTCCAGGTAATCCAATGCCCGTGCCGCTCCCCAGCTCCATGCTCTTAATGCGCCCCAATCATCGGGCTTGCGGGGCTGGCCCTTGTTTACCAAACCAATAATTCCTTTGGTCAGGCCTTCGCCGTTATCCGCCTGTATGCTGTTTGGTTCAAGGGTACAATAACCCCAACCGGCTGCCAGCAATTGCTCTGTTGGCGACGCATCACCAGCGGGAGGCGATGCAAAGAAATTAAAGGTGAGTTTGGTAATGGGGGAATAAGCAGGATATTTATCAAAAATATTTTTTACCGCCGGATTGGTTTTAATCATTATTTCTTTGAACGTTGCATTCAATGTTTCCATGTCATCATTCGATGGTTGTGCAGGCGCCGGGAAAGCTGGCTGCCCAAACATCATCAGCACGGAACCGGCCCTTTTACATTAGCCGGCACCACGAGCATCATTTTAATATTCACATCAATTAGCGGATAGTCGCTGTTGTCTACATGGCCGACAATTTTTTTGGCAATGACCGGTATAAATCCCGGAATAATAAATTCACGATCGGTGACTTCTACGGTCCACGTTACTTTCGGAACATTCCTGGGTATTCTTCCATATACCTCGCGTTCATAATCTTCGGCGATTTGCGGGCGCCGCACTTTCCACCACATTTCGGGTGTCGTTACTATTTTCCCATCAGTGGCGATCAGAATATCCGGTAACTGTGGACAAGGATTCGCTTTTGCAGTGTCGTAATTTGCATGGTTTGGTGCAGATTCATTTCCGCTTGGCCCCGGACGAAGCGCTTGTATGCCCAACTGCTTCATCATGGGTTCCTGGTTGTGTTGCGATGTAAAGTTTACAGGCTTCGGGTATTTAATACCGTTAACCGTAGTGTCCTGGGCGAACACAAAATTGGAGATATTAATTGCAAATAGAAAGAAGAAAAGCTTTTTCATCTGGTAATTTTATTTTGACCCGGTTATTTATATTGATACAATTTCACTTTTTGAATATTCCAATCACCAACAGGGATCCTGATATGTCGTCCCTGGTGATCCTGGTCTCCATTCATTCTTCTTCCTGGAATCCATTTGCCATTTTCATATTGGCCTTCTTCGGCCTGCAAAATTCCAACGGATTTATTATCACCATTATTAACCGCAAACGTAACAACTATGCCCGTTCCCGCGATGATAAAATCATTTTCATTTTCCATAATAATAATGCCACCACTCATCGGCCAATCCGGGTTTTTAGCATCAGGCGACCAGCCCAAAGTATAATCGTGCGATACTTTAAGTTTGTAATTCCCTAAAATAATTTCTTCTGTTTTTGTAGCTGTGTCTAACAATACACCTTCCATTTTACCGGTGCCGCGATGCTTTAAAATCTCAGGAGATAATTGTGATAAAATGGAATAGCTTTTTGCAATTGGTTCTTCTTCCGGATGCTCTGTTGATTCTATGGAGAAAGGAGAAAAACCAAGCGCCTGGTAATGCCCGATTGCATAAAATGCTTTTTCAGCGTCAGAAGGTTCAAAGCGTATTTCAGGAATGAATAACGGATTATTTCTCCTGGCATACAAATCGCAATAATGTTTGAAATACGGATTGTAAAAATCAGGAGATAATAGGTCAATCGCGGGCGCTCCGGCTTGCCAGATATCCATTAAATGCGGCAGTGGTCCTGCACTTGGATATTGTCCAGGTTGCACATTGCGATAATTTAAGGCAGCATTTACATACATCGGTAACGGATAATTTTTTTTCCCCATAGTGGCCACTTCATCCGTATATTTTGCATAAAACCATGCCTGGAATAATTCATCAGTTGCAAGGCTTTTCCCAAAAATATTTTCCCAGTTTCCTTTTGTTGCAAAATTGGTTTTAGACCAATGTTCCTTTAATTCAGGAACCAGAGAATCTTTGTTTTTAATTAAATAATTCATCAATTCCTTTGGTACCTCATTTTGAAAAGCTTTGTTCGCTTCCGGAGCATATTCCCTCGCTTCTGTAAGCATTCCGATTTCATTTTCCACCTGCACCATTATCACCGTTTGATATTTATCGGTTTTTTTTAAATGCTTCATCAATGCCACAAAAGCTTTTTTATCAGCATCCAGATTGTTTTTGCTAAAGGCAGAAAGAATTTCCAAACCTTTGCCGCTTTGGTCTTGTGCTCGTGGAAAACGCTTTTCATTTGTCTTGACCCAAGCCGGCGCATAACAACTCATACTGTTTTTCCACGAACCAAACCAGAGTAAAATAACTTTCAAATCATTTTCACGACCTGTTTCGATGATGCTGTCAATCAAACTGAAATCAAATTTTCCTTCTTCCGGTTCCATCAAATCCCAATAAGCGGGAACGAGAATGGTATTTAGGTTCATGGCCTTAAATTTTGCCCAGAAAGGACGCATGTAATGCAGGCTGCTTGCAGTAGAATTGCCCAATTCGCCGGCGAGGATAAGAAATGGTTTTCCATCGACGAGTAAATCCTGAGTAGTGCCTTTTTTCTGCAGATGTGGAATGGATTGGCTGTGTAATCCGGAATGGCAAGCGATAAGAATAAACAAGCTTAAACAGAAAACAGGTGAAAAGTTTTTTTTCATTATACGCTTATTGATAGTACACTCTAAAACCGGTTTTTATTGCGAAGCCTATGTCCCATGCGGCTTTGACGTCAATAAGGTTTACAAAATAAGACGTATAAGGTTTTCAAAACCTTATACGTCTTAACGAAAATGGTCAAAGGTTGATGGTAAATATAAGAAAACCATTGAATTTGTACTTTGAAAAAACGTCTTCGGAATCAAATGTGAAGAAACATTTTGTGGAAGCAAATGTTATATTATATATTTAAAAAACATTTCATTCCAGGGCACAATTATTTAAAAATAAATACCGCATACCGTCTGCACGCCTGGAAGGATGGGATTACAGCCGCAATGCTATGTATTTTGTAACTATTTGTACAAAAGAAAGGAAACATTTTTTTGGTGAAATAACAGATAGAAAGATGATCCTGACAGATACCGGTAAAGTGTGCCAGTATTACCTGTCCAGGATTCCTGAATTTTCGCCGTTTGTTTTAATTGATGAAGCGATCATAATGCCGAATCATTTGCATGCAATCATTGTGATTGATAACGTTGTACAGACATTTGAAAAAACGTCTGCAGAAACGTTTTTCCCAGAGACGTTTTTCAAACGTCTCTACATTCATCCATTTCTCCAAAATTCAGTTCTTTGTCTACCATCATACGATCATTTAAAGGTGCAGTTAAAAAGGATTCAAAACCGTTTGATCCTTTTTTTGAATGGCAAACCCGTTTTCATGATCATATCATTCGAAACCAAAATTCTTATTGGAACATCAAAAAATATATTCAAACGAACATGGATAATTGGAAGGAGGACCGGTCTCTCTTAATAAATCGTCTCTCTTACTAAAACGCCTCTCTCAATAAAACGAATCATTGTTTTCGGCTACCTCCAGCTTTATTTTATACCGGTACCGGCTGTTGAACAGATCTTCTTCCTTCAGTACTTCTTTATTTTTTTTGTCTATCCAAAATCTTTGATAATTATTACCCGGATGTTTGTACTCCATCACCCAGCAATCAATCTGGTTTCCTGAATAGGTTCGCAGTTTTTCGCTTCCTGTCACCTCATAAACCACTTCCTGTGGCTTGCCAAAACCGGGATCATAAAAATTAATTTTAAACGAGCGGTTTTCTTTAAACGGTAAAGTAGTGAAAATGAAAAGATCCGAATGCCAGTTAAGATGATATCCGCCAAAAGATTCATTGAACCCTTCTTCTATTTTGCTTCTTGAAGAATCACTTATCTTTCCTTCAAAGGAAATGCTGCGGGACTCAAAATTAAATTTGGTTGAATAAGGCGAAGCCATCCAGGATGTTTCATGCAAGAGTGTTGAAAGGTCAGACGATTTTAAAACGGTGTAAGCCGTGTGGGCAATGGTATCTCTTGCATCCCACTTTTGTGTAATGGCGATAGCAGCTTGTCCGTTATATTTTATAGGAGTAACCATCATGTTGGCTACATAAAATCCGGTTGCCGGGCTTTCTTTTGTTTTTTTATTATACACCAGGTAGCTGATGTTGCCATATTTTACTGCGCTGTGATTCAGGTTCAGTCCTGTTATAGTCAGTGTGTCCCTTTTTTGAGCAGTGGTAAGCTTAATTGAAATGGAAAAAGCAGTTAGAAGAAAAAGCAGAACAAGGTATTTCATTCGTATTTTTTTAATTGTTTACAAGTGATTTGGAATGAGGGCTTAGTAGCAGCTTCAGGCTTTCGGTGTCCATGGTCGCAAGAAATGCTGTGATGGAATAACCGGGGATAGTTTCCGGCAAAAGAAGGTTTATTCTTTTCATGATGCTGTTTTTTAATTCATTTGAATTTGCTGTAAAGAAACGTTCACGTTTTCAACTTCAAAAAGAAGCTTAGACGAATGGCAAAAATTTATGGATGAATGACTTTTTTATTTGATGGGTGCAAAAGCAAAAACTGGTTTGCCTGGCCGCCTCCCTGCCGGACATCTATATCGGCCAAACCTTCATTTTTTAATTACAGGATTTTTTGCCAATTTGTGTTTGCATTTTTTATCAAAGGATGTGTTGCCATTACGGCCTATCATTCATTTACAAAAACTAAAATGTATCATAAGAAATTAGCCGCCCTGGTAAATCGTCTACTCCGCAGCCCGGGTTTATTAGTGGTAATGGCTTTCCTTATCGCCGGTTGCAGTACGCTGCAAAAACAGGTAAGACCGGGATGGAGTACCCAGGAGATTTCGCCGGGAGTGCGCTTATCACACCAATATTTTCATTCTTTGTTCCATGCGCCGGAGAACATCAATATTCTTGACGTGGACCTGCATGATACCGCTATTACCATACAGATCGCTTACAATGATTCTCTGCTGGAATCCGTCAGTGAATTTGGAAAAGCCTCTCATGCGGTAGCTGCTGTCAACGGTAATTTTTTTAATACCCACATAGGCGGCTCGGTTTGTTTTCTGAAAGTGGATGGCCGGGTTATCAACCGCACCCATGATGAGCTTGATGGCACGTTATTTCTTCCCTGGCTGGACACCGCTGCTATGGCCATCAGTGGCAACAAGGTGGCTGTCATCATAAAGCCGGCAGATATCAGCTGGATCGCATACCACGATACCTTTCCTACCATTATCTCGGCAGGGCCATTATTGGTGTGGAAAAGCAAAGTGTTACCCCAGCGGGCCCACAAATTCAATAACACGCGCTATAGCAGAACCCGCATCGGGCTTTCGAAATCTCATCACCTTCTTGTAATAGCGGTAGATGGAAATGCGAAAGAATCTGCGGGCGTCAGTACCACCGAATTTGCGAAGCTTTTCAAAGCGCTGAAATGTGTATCAGCACTGAATTTTGATGGCGGTGGCTCTACTACCATGTGGGTGAGCGGCGAACGCGGAAATGGCGTAATAAGCCACCCTACCGATAATAAGAAATATGATCACTATGGAGAGAGGAAGGTAGCTAATGCGATTTTGATCAGGAGGAGATAGGGGTTTATGGAAATGAGGTTTTAAAATTAAAAAAAGATAAAGATCTACTGCAATTAGTTTTGAATGAAAGAACCAAAAGTTACACTCATGAACGGGCCTGGATACCTGCGCCAGAGCGTCATTGTAAGGTGCATATATTTTTATTCGTTTCATCCATGATTTTTTTTGCGCCGCGGCAAATCTTACCATGATGAGATGAAGAGTTGCAATACCCGGGATGTTATACCCCCGAATGATGAGCTTAGGCAAGCCAGGGGCTGCGCCCATGGTTAATGCATATCGCCCTTTCAGGGCTTGGCTTAAGCTTACAGGAAAGAATGATATCCCGTATAAGCTGGCGCTATTTTAGTCTAAGGTTACTTTTGCAACGGCTATTTTCGTTTTACCCAATGCCTGGTTGGTTTTGCCGACAATATACATGTTATATCCCACTACTGATCCAAGCCGGGGCATAGAAGTAGGTACATCCCTGTTGCTGAAAAACAGGTTTCGGGTATACTTGCCTGTTGCTTCATTGAGAGATATTATAAAGCAATCCGATTTGCCAAACGTGCTCGTTGATTTTACTTTTTGGCCCGGTTGCACTACCGCCGCATTTTTGGGATTGTCGTTAAACACAATATAGATGGAATTATTACTTTGCATGGCTCCAAAGCCCGCATAGAACGGCATATTCGCCGGAGAAAAAAAATTGCTTGTAGTCAGTCCATAACTATTATACCCGACCGCAATTACTTCGCGCTGTGCTTTGGGAAGCACCTGCAGCCAGCTGATATTGCCTGCGGCATCCACCTTGCACATCATCAAATCTCCGCATTCATATACCGAATAAGTAGTGGAACTCCAATGCCCCGCCATGCCATTTATACCAGGGCTGTAGGATTGGGTAGTATAAGTATAATGATGATATTTTTCTGCAAGTATTACCAGCCCATGATCGCTGGTATAAAAAATATTTCGAAACTGCATGTACCGGGAAAACTCTTCACCTTCATCTTTGATCTTTTCAAGATTCTCGCGTTCTTTTCTTTCTGCTTTTGTTTCATCTTTATCCGTTTCGTCATCAGCTGAATCGGCTGCGGCGGATGAAAGCAGGGACGCATTGATTTCTTTTTCGCTCGTTGAGATCACCTTTCCGGTAGATGGATCTATACGCTGTATCATCATTCCACTAATGGTTTTGCCTTTCTTCTCATTGCTGTAGAACGCAGCCAGTACAAGGTCTTTATCTTTCTCCTGCACCAGTTTTGTGCTCATAAGCCATTTACCATTAATATCGGTATTTACTTCAGCCAGCTGTTTTCCATTTTCATTGTAGATCCGTATATTATAGTTTTCGAAATCCAGAAACTTACTTTTCTTTTTCTTTCCTTCCTGGAATTTATATATGCGTCCTACAAGGATTATTTTTTTATCGGTAGAATATAATACATCTTCCACCTGGAATGTTTGGGGGTCAAATTCGTTGCTAATATCTACGGGCCTGGCAGCTTTAAAATTTCTGTCAAACTCCTGTATCCTGTAGCTGTTTTTTTCCCTTCCTTCTACAGTGCTTACGATAACCATTTTTGAACTATCTGCATTAAGCGCCACCCGGTAATGAATATTGTCGTTTTTATCTTCCTTCTGAAAGCTTGCAAGCAGCTGCCAGTCGCCTGAAAGCCCGCCGGTATTTTTATCAATTTCTGCAGCATACAGCCCGAGCAGCTTTTCTTTCTTATTGTATTCAGAAGCCAGAAGAAGCATTTTGTCCTGCACCACAAAAAATTGTTCAAATTCTTTAACCTTAAGTTCCTTATTAAAATTATTGCTGTAAAGCTCGGTTAGATTTTTATCCAGTTTTATAAGTGTAGAAGAGGTGCGAAATGAGGCGCCAATCACAAAATAGCTTTTCATGGCCAGGTGGCTTTCCTGCAGGTATACTCCGCTTTTATCAGAATATACCACATCAAGGTCTGTACTTCCTTTACGCAGTTTGAATTCGTCGCCCCAGCTTATTTTTGGCTTTTGAGAGAAAACAGTGGCTGAAAGGCTCAATAATGTAAATAAAACAGCAAGTGGTTTCATAGCAATTGTTTTAATATGACCGTAATATTAAATAAAAAAAACGGAAGCTCATAGAAGTAATTGCAGAAAAATTTCTAACGGAAGGTATCCGGCAGACAATTTTCGAGGCGTTGTGTGAGGCACATGCCGCGACTGATGGTTACTCATCACTGCTACGGTTTAGCGTCATTATGAGTACCGTAAAAACCATCTTTATCAGTGCGATCTATTACAACATAACCGGCGATCCGGTAGAACTGTATAACCAGCAGTTCATTGATAATCTTTTTGAAACAAAGAGGAAATAAGCAATGGGTAAGGAGGCTCAAACCGGCGGCATGATTTCTGACTTATACCTAACTCTTTTTCAAAAAAAAACTAATAAATACCTGCTATAAAACTCATAGATGTTTTTTTTGCGCTGCGGCAATCTTACCGCGAAATGTGCATATTGATACGCGAAATTTGAATCTTCCGGCGGCACGCCGAATATCTATAAACATTGTATATCTTTTTAGGAATATTTAGGATACGCATTGTCCGGGGAGACGTTGCTGAATGAGCGCCTCACCCCGGCCCTCTCCTAAAGGAGAGGGGGAAATCCGGCGGCAATTTCTATATCCTGGAAAAATTAATTTCATTTTTAAACAACCTGCATCCTGTGCCGGGCTCATTAGAAGCTGACCTGCGGAAAGGGTTTCGTTTTATGAGGAAGAAGAAAAATGAATTCCTCCTTTTTGAAGGGGAGGTATGCCATTATGCGTGGTACCTGCAAAAGGGGCTGGTAAGGTGTTATTATAATCGTAAGGAGCGGGAAGTGACGACGTGGTTTTTGGAGGAAGATCATGTGATCGTTCTGTTCAAAAGCCTGCTGGGGCAAAAGAAAAGCCTGTTCAATATACAGGCGCTTGAAGACTGCGAACTATATGGAATCCATTACCAGGACATCGAGGCTGTTTTCAGAAAATACCCTGAAGCTTTGAAGCTGCACCAGATCTTTACAGAACAGTACAGTAACCTCAAAGATGTGAAAATACGGGCAACCAATATGCTGACGCCAAAAGAACGCTACCGGTATTTCGAAAAGCACTTTCCTCATTTACTGAACCGGGTTAAGCTTGAATACATTGCATCCTATCTTGATCTTATCAGGCGATCGCTTGCACGCGCAAGGGGATAAGCCTCACCCCCGAGAGGCCGCCTCAGCTTTTATTTTGAGACGGCCTCATTAGATTCATGTGTATAAGAAAATAAATTAGTTGATAACAGTAATTTTTTGCACTGAGCTTACGCCGGTTTTTTCGCCAATAACTTTAATAATGTAACCGCCTTTTTGCAGATTAGTAATATCCACAGAATTACCATTGGCAAAACTGGTTTGTCTTACTACCCGACCTAAATAATCGAAAATCATAACTTTTTTGGATTCATTTAAGTCTGCAATAGTAATTTTAGCACTCCCGTTGCTTGGATTTGGAAATACAGTAAAGTCAGAAGTGCCGCCAGTTCCTTTCACTAATTTTACAGTTGAAAAACTGAAGGAATTATCTTTATCAATCATTTTAATTCTGTAAAGACTTACTCCGGCCAAACTATTAGGATCAGTAAATGTATAAAATTGTGCAGTATTGCTATTTGAATTTTTGCTTAATATGGTAGCCACTGTTTCAAAAGGTGAATTATTAAAAGATCTCTGAAGTTCAAATCTGTCTGAATTAATTTCCTGTTCAGTTTTCCAGCTAACCAAAACAGTATTGGAGCTCTGACGCTGAACATCAAATCGACTTAACACAACAGGTAAGGGACCACCTTGAGGCTCTTCACTTACATTACAAACCGAAGTGCCGCCTACCATACCGTCTCCAGAGGTAGAGTTAAAAAAGACTTTCAAAGTATTGGCAGGAGGTAATTTTTCGCTCATACAATAGCTGATATAGCCTTTTGCTGCTAAATTTGATACGTCTATGTTAAGCATAGAAACGTTTACTTTAGCATTATTGATGTAAATAGAATCTATTCGAGGAACCGGATTCGGAGCTGTATTAAAATACATCTGAATTTCGGCTCCAACATTGCAAACTCCTTTGCCATTATTTCTTTTAAAATAAGTGGGGCATACTTGCGCAAAGCTTATAAAAGCCATTGTGATTAAAACTACCGTAATTGTAAATTTCTTGTTCATTTTTTCAGGTTGAGAGGTTAAATAATCATTTATAAATTTTCAGGAATTTATAGAATCAGGCATAACGGTAATTGCGCAGGATATTAACTATGCTTAGTAATAAATTAAATAAATTGGATGGATTGTGGCCAATGCAAGATAGTCAGCACTATGTATATTACACTTCAGATCTATGTAAGCCGATAGAAATTCAAAGGAAGCTTTGGAGGATTAAAAAAGTTTAACTGGCTCTTTGGATAAGATTTGTCTACAATACCTGAAAATAAATCTACAGGACAACTTGTAATCTACAGGAAATTCAGTGGAAACTTGGAAGCAGTTAAATACGAACAGCAAACATATAAATAACTTTTTAATAAAAAAAACTAATCTGGTATTTTTTAAAAAATATTTTTTTAGTTATTGGCACCCTACAGAATTGATTAATAGAATTATGACTTATATAGAATTATGACTTATACTCGGAAAGATTGCACAAAATGTTTACCCTTTTGGGCCTGAGTTTTCAGCCATGTTTTTGCGTTTAGCCATACTCGTGCATAGTTATTCAGTTATGCGAAACAATTGCTTTTGAACATTAGTTATTGAAAGAAATAAAATTTTCATTTATCAGGCTTTCTGGAAAAACGACAATTTAAACTGACATTTTTTGAGAATAGCTTAATAAAAACGATGGACATTGAATTGACAGATAATAATTAAATACATTTTTCCCTGCCGTTTTTTCTTCAGGTTCTACGTTTGCCAAAACACCAGGCGAAAAAAACTTCACCCAAACATAACCTCCCAATGAAGGAATGATTTCCACGGTATAATTTTCGGGCAATGATAAAATGGTTTTGGAAGCAGCTGTTGCATGCCAGTTTCTTGATAGTCGCTAACTGCTCCTCATTTACAAGATCAACATATTCGTCCCGGAAACTAAGGATGGCAGAAGGCCCGGTAATTTATCAATCGACTAACATTCGGAAGAAATGTTCATTGAATGCCAGTGCACCAGCAGGCCTTTGGCGTTATGTTCAATCCGAAAGTAACATTTGGACACAATGAATATTTTTTTATTTAGACCTTTGTAATATGGATAAGGCAACACAAAATCATTGGGACGCTACACACATGCTACAGTTCTCGGTTTTAGTTTTTTGATTTTTTTACGCTTAGTAATCCCGATGTTATCGGCGAAAGTGGCGTAAAAACAGGCGCTACAGACTTTGCTGAAGAAAATTCTTCGCTTTTTGATTATTTACGATAACAACTTTTGTTTAGTAGTCAGCCTGCTTGTTTTTAATTGGCATGTTGGTGATTAAATATTGTTTCTTTAATTTTTTAAATAAACCCTGCTACAGCCTTGGCACAGTAAAATGTTTACACCGCATGTTTAGTAGTCAGGGTTCATAGTTATTTTACAATTCCCATTTCATAAGGTTGTTGACTGATCAAAACATATCGGATCCTGTTGAGCAGTTTTCTTGCAATTTCAGCCAGGAGCTACTGATGATAGCAGCACAAAAGCTGATGAAATACACGTCAGCCCTGCTATACAGTACAACTTTTGGATACAACAAAAATAGATTTGGCTACATAGATTGATTTGTATGCGTGGACTTTTGCATTAACAAAAAACAACAAAATGCAAATTATACTCACAGGCTCTTTAGGTCACATCAGCAAACCGGTCACAAAAATTTTAAGTGAACAGGGCCATTTGGTTACGGTTATCAGCAGCAAGCCGGAAAGGCAAAAAGATATCGAAGACTTAGGCGCAACAGCCGCCATCGGCACAATGGAAGATATTCATTTTCTCACAAACACTTTTAGAGGAGCAGATATAGTTTATTTGATGGAAGCGCTTGTAGCGGGCAGTTTTTTTAAAAAAGATTTAGAATACAACGCTGCTATCACTAAGATTGCCAAAGTGAAGCTGAAAGATTTTGCAAAAGAATTTGCAGATGTATTTAATAGTAAACAACAAAAAAAATAAAACCTTATGAACACAAAAGAAATCACGATTGCCGGTGAAAGCAATCATCCATTGACCGTAAAACGTTTTGGATTTGGAACGATGCGACTCACTGGCGAAGGTATCTGGGGCGAACCAGCCAACCGACCCGAAGCGTTAGAAATATTAAAGCAATGCATTAAGAGCGGTATCAATTTTATAGACACCGCCGACTATTACGGCGAAGATGTAACCAACCGTTTGATAGCCGAAGCATTATATCCTTACCCTGAAGATTTAGTAATATGCACCAAGGTGGGCGGCGCAAGAAAACCGGATAAAAGCTGGGTTCCTTTTAATCGTCCGGAAGATTTGCGAAGCAGTATAGAGAATAATTTGCGTACGCTGAAACAAGAACAAATAACGCTGGTTCATTTCAGGGTAATGCCTGGCAGCACTGTGCCTTTTAAAGAATCCATGTGGGCCATGTTCGACATGCAGAAAGAAGGAAAAATATTGCACGTAGGCGTGAGCAATGTAAGTCCTGGCGAATTGAAAACTGCAATGGCGATGGGAAACATTGCCACCGTAGAAAACATGTATGGCCATGCTCAACGCACTTCCATGCGAATGGCGCACGGAGGCGATTCAAGAGGCGGCGAGGAAGTGCTTGCCCTCTGCGAAGAGCATAAAATACCGTTGATACCTTTCTTTACTTTAGTCCATGCAAATTCTAAAAAGGATGACAGAATTTCAACCATTGCAAAAAAATATAATGCCACCGATGCGCAGATAAATTTAGCGTGGTTATTGCATCGTTCTCCTTGGTTGTTGCCTATCCCGGGCACTTCTTCATTACAACATTTTGAAGAAAATTTAAAAGCGACTGAGATAGAATTGAGCGAAGAGGATATGAAGTTTTTGGAATAATAGCTGTTAACCTGAGCCTGTCGAAGGTGGGGCCATTGAGAATAGAATTTTTGTTACTAACAGGTCTTCGACAAGCTCAGACTGACATCGACAAGCTCAGACTGACATCGACAAGCTCAGACTGACATCAACAAATTCAGACTGACAACAACAAATTCAGACTGACCTCAACAACCTCAGACTGAAACGGTCAATGCATAGAAGTTTCAGGTGGACAGGCGCTTTAAAATAAAATCTAATTTTGCAATATGCCAAACAATCAACCTTACCGGATAAAAACTATCAGTGAATTTCATCATCTCAAAAAATTGCCCACTCCGACGCATCCGTTAATCAGCGTGATAAATGTAGAAGATATGAACAATGCTCATGAGAACAATCCGGGCATTTTCGTTCATGATTTTTACCTCATTGCCCTGACAAGAAATTGTGCTATCAAAATGAAATATGGACAACAGGAATATGATTTTGATGAAGGCACTATGTTTTTCACTTCGCCCAATCAGGTTTTTGGCGTGGAACAGGACAACAGCAAGACAGCAGAAAAAAAATCGGGATGGATGTTGCTCATTCACCCGGATTTTTTATGGAAAACAAGCCTGGCAAAGAATATAAAGCAATACGAATATTTTGATTATGCCGTACATGAAGCACTTTTCCTTTCCGAAAAAGAAGAGGCTGTTATGAATAATATCATTGAGAATATTCAACAGGAATATCAATCCAATATTGATAAATTCAGCCAGGACATTATCATCGCGCAACTGGAAGTGTTGCTCAATTATGCTGACCGGTTTTATCACCGCCAGTTTCTGACAAGAAAAATAACCAATTATCAAATCCTTGATCGCATGGAAGCCCTTCTTACGAAATATTTCGTAAGTGATGATTTAATAAAAGATGGTTTGCCTTCTGTTCAACACATTGCTGAAAGCCTGAACGTGTCGCCTAATTATTTAAGTGGCTTGTTAAAAACGCTGACCGGTCAAAGCACACAGCAGCACATTCACAATAAGCTGATTGAAAAAGCGAAAGAAAAATTATCAACTACCGATTTGTCTGTAAGTGAAATTGCTTACGAACTTGGGTTTGAATACCCGCAATCGTTCAGTAAATTATTTAAATCAAAAACTAATTTTTCGCCGTTGGAGTTTCGGGCTTCGTTTAATTAAAATAAATACAATAGCATTATCCGGATTTCATTAAAATAAAAATTCGGTTTTTTTCTTTGTTCACTGTAGAAATTTATTCCGTGGTCATTGTCCTCACGGTCCGATTGCAGCAGAAGGAATGAAAACCATGAAACAACTATCTTAAAAGTGTAAAAATTCCTTTTTGCTGAATATTTCTGTTGTCAACGGTTAACCCGGTAATTACATAAACAAATACACCCACAGGAACTGGCTCTCCTTTAAAAGTACCGTCCCAGCTTGCCTTTATGTCGTTGCTTGAATAAACGAGGGTTCCAAAACGGTTATAAACTGAAATATGAAAACCCTTTAGAATTCCTTTTACTGAAACACCAAACCGGTCATTTGTGTGATCGTTGTTCGGTGTGAAAGCATTGGGGACATAGATAATGGTTGAATCAAAAACCTTTATTGCTATTTCTGATAAAGGGCTCTCACAATCTCCATTTTCATGTCGTATAAAAAAAGTACGGTCAGCAGAAATTACCGATGTTTGTAGAATTCCATTGGCAGAAGTAGCAAGAGGTATGGAGCCGGGCACGTCATTATCCAACAATTGATATATTCCTTGCTGTGGATTTAATATCCTTATTTGAGTTGCCGTGTTGCGGGCAATGTATTGATTATCTGCCTGCGGTTTGCCAGGTATCATTTCTTTATTTGAAACGGTGATTAGATCGCTGGCCGTGGTGCAGTTAAACTGATCGGTGAGGGTTGCATAATAGGTTCCGGATTTTAAGAAGTGTAAATTATTCGCAGTTGTGTTGATCATCTCGTGTTGATCATTATACCAGGCCCAGGTATAGCCTCTGAGGCTGTCAATCCGCGACGAGTCTCTTGTTTTAAGATTTAATATAGCCCCTCTTCCTGCATTGCAGGTATCATCAAATATTTTTAAGGCGCGTGTGTCAAAACCGGGTTTGCCAATCTGGGGAATATTGGCAGCAAAAATAACCTGCGAACAGCCGCTGGTATCAGTTGCGGTGAGTTGGTAAAAACCAGCGGACAAATTGTATATTGATGTATGCGTGGATATTACTTCGTTTGTTATCGTATTAATCCATTTAAAAGAATACAACGATGAATGGCGTGAAAACCGGTTAATTTTTATGGCTCCGTTGTCTAAAAAGCAATTGGCATCAATAAGCGCTACGTCCATTACCGTATCAGCCAGAAATGAAGAATGTCCAACGGATATTTTCATCAGGTTCGTGCAACCATAGCTGTTATTCATTTCCAGTTGATACGTTCCTGCTTTCAATCCATAAACATTTACCTCGTGGCCCACTATGTTTCCGGAGACTATATCTGTCCATGTAAACGAATCAGCGTTTGCAGTGGTAATACCTGTAACAGAACCATCCGATCCTTTGCAGGAACTCGAATTTGCTTTCATAAGGCTGGTGTCTGCTGTGATAGTTCCCAGGTCGAGGATGGTAAACCAGGGCGTGATGATGGTATCACAGCCACCTGCATCTTTAAATTTTAAACGGTATCTGCCTTTACCCAATCCTGTTATATCCGGCCCGGTACCTACTATTTTACCCGTACTATCTTCCCATGCGGTATATATAGTACCGGTGGTATTTTCGTAACTGATATTTTTAACTGAGCCGTTATTGGCGCCACAACTGGCATCCACAATTTTTACACTTTCTGTATTTAAAGACGGGCCTGACTGATTAACAAGTTTGAATGGACCATAGTTCACAAAACAGGTAGAATCAGACCGGAGACGCAGCCTCAGGTAATATTCCGCCGGTGCGAGGTTGTTAAAAGGATTTTGTGCACTGAAATCTTTAAGCAAAATTGTATTGGCATTGTTGAGCCACTGATATTGAAATGCATCATTAAAGGCAGCATTATTTTTCAAGGTACCGTGCATCCCACAGGAAGGTTGCAGCATGCTGATGACGCTTGTGTCCATCGATGGCTGATCAACATTTTTTAATTCATATAATCTACTTTCTGTTTTACAGCTATTGCCTCCGATGGATGTTACAAACTTATATTTACCCGGTGCAACATTCACAAGGTCTGTATCTCTTCCTATTACATTTCCAGCCCCATCTTCCCAATGCCAGTCTGTTCCGCTTACAACGAGCAAGTGCTTAATAGCGCCGTTTGCTTTTCCGCAGTTGGCATCTTTCACCTGAACACTATCCGTGTTTATTGTTGCCGAAGAAAATTCGGAAGTAGCTCCGTAGGTGTCTGTCGCGGTAGCCACAATGTCTCCAGTATTATTTCCATTATAGATCCATTTACCGTTTGCATCGGCTGTGGTGCTTCCAATGTAGGTTTTACCTTCACATCCGGGGCACGCATCATCATAAAAAAGTTCTATGGTAGCATTTGGCAAAGAGTTACCGCTCACCTCGTTACTTGTTAGCTTATTTATAGTAACAAAAGGCTTTGGCCGCGGCAGATACCATTCGATGGATATTCCATAACCATTGCAGAAAAGACTGTTTTTGGAGATCGTTACAGAACCACAATAGTATAAACGAATTCCGTTTGTGAAGATATAATTCGCTATATAGTTTTTATCTGAAGGATTATCTCCACCGATAATTCCTTGTGGACATTCTACTATAATCAAACCAGTAGAAGCCACCGTAATATTCGTGACATTATCGGCCCCAACTCCAAACCGGTTACCTTGTATCTTAAAATAATTTTTAAATTTAGACATGTATATTCCTCCTGCAGAGATATTATTAATAATACTAACATCTATTGTAGAAGTACCTGATCGACCTGTGTCTGCACCGTTATAGGCACTTAACAAAATACCGCCTGAGTTTCCATTAAGCCTTTTTAACCCTGTTCTGTCGGTACCTATTTTATTCCCCTCTATCCTGAGGTATCCAGAATAACCAGGACTGTAACTATCCCAATCCATCACGCGATTATTATCGCACATCAGGTTTCCTTCATCTTTTTCCAATCCACCCAGAAGCAGGTTGAAGACATTTTCAAAATTAAATTGAATATTATTATAAGTAGTATTATCTGCGAAATCTCCGGACTCATCTATTCCAAAAAGGTTGCTTTGAATGGAAATACTATCGGATGGCATAGCCACATAATTTCCCAAATAAGAAGCAAATGCCAATGCGAAGCCATTAACGATGTTGCCTTTGCCCGGTTTCCCAAAAAGCATATTGGTTATTCCGGTAAAACTGAGTGCATAAGTTGCGTTGCGCCCGTGCAGGTATAGTCCATAGATTTCTAAATCACTTATGTCCAGGGCTTCAAAGAAGTTGAAGTATTGTAAATTTAACTTGTTTTGAATCTCCACGCGTGCGTCACTGATCCCGAAAGGTGTTGCATTTTCGGAAGTGCCATCAATAATCAAATGCGAGCTTAGCCGTGGCAGCGTAGAATCTAATACAATCGTTCTATCTGCCCGGGAGAGGTGAGGCAAATTAAAGAGTATGGTGTCGGTAACGGAAGTCCCGTTGTCTGCCGCTTTTTGGATTGCTTCTCTTAGCGTACCGGGGCCATTGTCGGCATTGGAGGTTACGATAAATGTATCCGCATAGCAACAGTTATAAAACAATAAACAAATTACGATCGTAATTGAAGTTAGCTTTGATTTCAAAAGAAGCGGTTTCTGAAAACAAATATAAACACATATTTTCTTTTTTTCAACTGCCTTGTACAAACATTTGTAACAGTAACAGGCACGGGGAAAGAGTTAAGGCTTTATATTTTACTAAAACAATCCGGTTTGCCCGTATGTTTTTATCGTGAAGTTTGTAACGGTATCCGTTGGCGTGCAGCATTTCGGGACTTTGTGTTCTTGCCTTTGATGTGGCTTCCCAAAGTTATCCGGATAGTTGCGGTTTTCTTTAGAGTGGATATCTGGCATGGGGGAAAGGTAGCATAGTCTTTTTCTTTTGTCTTGATACAAAAGAAACAAAAAATCAAGGACAACCCGATCCGCTCCGCGCGTTTGTCCGGCCACCGCCACCGGACCGCCCTGCTGCATAGCAATGTTTCCGTTATTGTAAAAAAGGGAGCGTTTAGGAATGCTGGCACAAAAAATATTCGCGGATTTATTATTTTTCTTAATGGTGTTTATGAGGCCGCTTCGCTTAGTTCAAGGCCCCCTTGCCGTAAGTATGTCGTTCCACAGTACCGATTTATCGGCAATTCTTCTCACATTGCGTTTGGTTTTAATTGCACTTACCAGTTCAATCTCATCCGATGAAAATGAAAACACGGTCAACTTTTTTGACCGTATAAAATTTTGAATTTGCTCAGCCTGTTCATAACGTTTTATTTCATCCATCACAAAATCTGTTGTGCAGATTTCAAAATCCAGCCCGAAAAAATCGGGAAGCACTTCAGTATCTATGATATCGAAAAACACATTCGTATCTGTGATAATTACTCTCATACAAATTCCTGCAGTTGTTTACGGAATTCACCCAATCCTTTTTGCCGCTCAATAAAACAGAAACCTTGAGAAGAGATTTTTTTTGCTGGTGCAAAAGAGATTTTTTACCACTAAGCCGCGAAGTACACGAAGGTTCACAAAGAGGAGTGTTCACTACCAGCAGCTGGGGAAAGAAAGAGCAGATTACCACGGCACAAGAGAATCTCGGTAAACGATAAATATTTTAAGGATAATAAAGAAAGACCGCATGATTATACCAGGCAAATGCATTTGAAACGAAAATGAACAGTAGCTTTTCAAATCCCG
>JBQCFO010000598.1:0-2778 GCA_051959055.1 Ginsengibacter sp.
TTGTTGCAGCAAACAGCAAAAAGCAAATAAACCACCTGTAATTTCCTATTTTTTCCCGCATAGTACTTATTTATTGAACCTGTTTATAAAATAATCTTACAACGCCATTTGATTCGGTTCACACTATCATTTGTAAGCTAAAACCCTCTATTATTTTAATGATGGTATTTGGCTAAACTACCTCAAATTATTACACCAACTTATCAATTGACAGTGTGTAAAACCGCAAAAACCAACTACAACGTTTGAAATATTTTTTACAACGTTTGAAATACTTTTCACAAAACCATTTGTTTTCCCGATAATATAAATCGGCTGAGAATCTTCTTATTTCAGAGACCGTACCTCATGTTTGGTAGCATTTAAATCCACTTGCTACTCATTCCATAAATAAAAAGCTTAAATCTTATTTTCAACTACAGCCTGGTATGTTTCTACATCAATGGATTTTTCACTTTTTGCAATCACAACCGTGGCAACTGTATTGCCGATAATATTGGTTATAGCCCTTCCCTCACTCAAAAAACGGTCAACACCTATAAGAAGCGCCAGGCCCTCCATAGGGATAATTTTAATAGCGGCCATGGTTGACGTTAAAACAAGAAAACCACTTCCGGTTACCCCGGCTGCACCTTTGCTGCTTACTAGAAGAACGAGAATAATGCTGATCTGCTCGGCAATGCTTAGCTGAATATTAAAAACCTGCGCCAAAAAGATCATACTCATGCTTAGATAAATGCAGGTACCGTCCAAATTAAAGCTATAGCCACTTGGGATTATTAAACCCACCACACTTTTTTCGCAGCCGGCGCGCTCGAGCTTCTCCATGATATTAGGCAGTACTGCCTCGCTGCTACTCGCTCCGAACACGATCAGCAATTCCTCCTTTATGTAACCTAATAACTTCCATAAGCTGAATCCATATATATATGCAATGATATTCAGGATGACAAAAATGAACAGGATACCCGTTACATAAAATGACAGCATCAGCTTTCCCAAAAGTGCCAGGCTGATAAATCCATATTTTCCAATTGTATAAGCCATTCCTCCAAAAGCTCCCAGCGGGCTCACCCGTATTACTATATGAAGAATATTAAACATTACCTTATTTAATGCCGTGAAAGCAGAAATAATAGTTTTTCCGGCCGAACCGATTCTGCTAAGACATATACTGAACAGAATTCCAAAAAAGAGTATCTGGATAATGTCTCCTTTCGCAAATGAATCAACAATATTTGAAGGGACCATATTTTTGATAAAGGCCGCCCAATCCATACCCGTCGCACGTCCATCCAGAAAGTTGAGCGATGATGGCTCGATTTGGGTAGGCGGTATTCCTGCTCCCGGCTTAATAATATTCGCTACAAGCAAACCGATAATCAGGGTAACTGTCGTTACTATTTCAAAGTAAAGAAGCCCTTTTGCCCCCACCCTTCCTACTTTTCTCAGATCGCCTCCGCCCAAAATACCCAAAACGATACTAAAAAATATCACCGGTGCAATTACCATCTTTATCAGGTCAATAAAGATTTCGCTAATCATTTTTCCTACTGGTGCGAAGGATGGAAAAAGCCACCCGGTCAAAACGCCCAGGAAAATTCCAATCAAAACCTGTATGTAAAGTATTTTTAAATAACGCATAGTACTCTCTGAAGGATAAGTTAATACCTGTTTATATCATTGATGTATACAACTTTTGGACGGAAAAACAGGAACTGGTTCATCCTGATACAAACCACCCGGCTAATTAATTTTGTTGAGGAGGCGTAATCCCATGAATTTCCGCCATCGTCAGGCCATAGATTTTGGCTCTTGACTCTTGTGAAACATCATTTGCATCCAGCATCTTATTAAAGCGCCTGATATTTTCTTTAAAGGCCTCCGGGTCTTCATCCGTTGCAAAAACAATTTTTTCGAATGCCGGAACCAAATCTTTAGGCATATGAGCTGTCTTTTTCCCCACATAAGGCGTCCACCAAAGGTATTCCTTCCAGATTCCGGGATTGTGTTCCTTTTTTATCAGCGACGAGCCCGAGAGATCGAAGTACAAATTTTTGTTTCTTCTTGCAGCTTCAGCGGCTTCATCGTACCAGGGATTGCCAAAATGGCCGCCTACTATATATAATTTTGGAAACTTAACCGCAATTGTTGCTAGAAAAGAGGGCCTTAACCGCGCCATTTCACCGCTTCCAAGATTGCCAGTATGAGGTGCAATAGGCATCTTCAATTCCTCTGCCGCGGCCCAAACAGGGTCATATTTGGGGTCATCATAATTCCATTGGTTCTTTGCAAATAACTCTCCAAGTCCCTTATATCCCAATGCATGTACTTTCTTTACATCTTCCACAGCCGTCGGACTATCAATATCAATCATTGCATAAGGAATAACCCTGTCGGGATGAGCTTTTGCAAAACTAATTCCCTTTTCGAGGTCTTCCATTCTGACCATCACACATCCCATCGCGTTATATTGAGAGAAAACCTCCAGAAAAGATTTCTCCCATTCATCTGTGGCACGGTAATGTATATGGGCGTCGATGATAAAAGGAGGAACGCTGTAGTTTGCTTGCGGCTCATTACGGCTCGCGGCTGGTTCGGAATGGTTGCTATTGCAGGCAACCAGTGAAAAAATTACAATCCCGGACAAAATAAACAAGACATTTTTTTTCATAACATTTTTTTAACTTTTAATGAATTAATGAGGCCGATATGCATTTGAGAATATCTGCGTATATCATTGAATCCATTATTTATATTGTAGTTATTATGCATAAT
>JBQCFO010000599.1:0-5363 GCA_051959055.1 Ginsengibacter sp.
GCAGATTTAATTATGACTGCCGGAAAAGAAGTGGAAATGCCCAGTGCCAGGTTGGCGCAACTTGCACGCGCTGTCGGAATTCATTTGATCATTGCTACACAGAGGCCTTCTGTAAATATCATTACCGGAACGATCAAAGCGAATTTCCCGGCACGTATTGCTTTTAAAGTGAGCAGTAAAATTGACAGCCGGACCATTTTAGATATTGGTGGCGCTGAACAATTGATTGGAAAAGGTGATATGCTTATTAGTTACAATGGTGAGCTTACCAGGCTACAATGTGCTTTTGTAGATACACCTGAAGTGGATAAAATTACAGATTTCATTGGCGATCAGCAGGGATATACAGAAGCGTTTATGCTTCCTGAATATGTGGATGAAAAAGAGTTTGAAAATAAAACTTTTGATGCAACCGATCGCGATCCGCTTTTTGAAGATGCCGCCAAACTGATTGTCCAAAGCCAGAGCGGAAGCACATCCTTATTGCAACGCAGAATGAAGCTTGGTTACAACCGTGCCGGACGTTTGATGGATCAATTGGAAGCGGCAGGAATTGTCGGCCCAAACCAGGGAAGTAAAGTGCGGGATGTGATGGTAAAAACAGATGCAGAACTACAGGAATATCTGAACGTGAATTAAGTAAACAAAGAAATAATCCTGATTTCTATTTTTAATAAAAACCAAAATCACAATAAATATTTTCTGAAAAGCTGAATCTACTGCATTACCACCGATTCGATTTCTTCAAAATCAATACCGCTATGGCTTTCATTGTAAACGCATTTGCCATTTTCAATTATCAAAACCTGTGGAGATTGATGAGTTACCGCAAATTCCCGCGCAATCCTGTTTGAAAGATTTCTATATTTTATCAAATCAAGATAATAAAAATTTATTCCTTCGGGTGCATCTTTTCTATCAAGACGGTTTTTGGCCATACTGCTGATAGAGCAACGCGTACTGTGTTTAAAAATTACCTGTGGAATGATATTTGAATTAATAACCACTTCATCCAATTGTTTTTCATCTGTTAAGGGTATCCAGTTCATTAATTTTTCATTAAAGTATTAGATCAATGTATAATCCCTTCTGCCATTGGGCAACCGCTTCTGCGGGTGCTGCTGCAGGAAGATACTGTAAATGCCAAAAGGCAAATAACTATAAAAGCAAGGAATAATTTTTTCATAAATAATTGTTTAAATAGCTCTTATTTTGCAAAGTTAGAATTAAGATTTTAATGTATTCGGCAAAAGAAGAATTGGGGTTATGAATTTAGGATAAATTAACGGAAAACATTGTAAAATTATTATGTGGATTCATTTTATTTCTATCGGGGGTAGCGTAATGCATCAGTTGGCAATTGCCTTAAAGCATAAAGGCTATGAAATTACCGGCAGTGATGATGAAATATTTGAACCTGCAGCTTCGAATCTAGAAAAAGAAGGTATTTTTCCAGCACAAATTGGATGGTTTCCCGAAAACATTACTCTCCAAATAGATACCATTATTTTAGGAATGCACGCAAAAGCAGACAATCCTGAACTAAAAAGAGCGGTTGAACTCGGGCTGAAGGTCTTTTCATTCCCTGAATATATTTTTTTGGAAAGCCTTCATAAAAAAAGAATTGCGGTTGCTGGTAGTCATGGCAAAACAACGACCACTGCAATGATTATGCATGTGCTGAAAAATGCAGGTTATGATTTTGATTATCTGGTTGGTGCCAGGCTTCATGGTTTTGAAGAAAGCGTGAAAGTTACAGATGCGCCAATTATTGTGTGCGAAGCCGATGAATATCCGGCAAGTACTATCGAAAAACGCCCTAAATTCCACTTCCTCTTTCCACATATTGCTGTAATTACAGGCATTTCATGGGATCATATCAACATGTTTCCTACATTTGATATTTACCTGCAGCAATTTATTGTTTTCATAAACCAAATAGAAAAAAACGGCATTTTAATTTATAATGCAACAGACAAAGTTTTAAAAAAATTAGTAGAAGAAAATTTACGGAAAGAAATAAAATATATCCCATACCAGCTTCCGGAACATATGATTGAAAATGGTGTGACAACCGTAATAATTGACAAGGAAAAGACAGGTTTAAAAATTTTTGGTAATCATAATCTTTTAAATTTGCAGGCTGCCTATACTGTTTGTAAACAACTTGGAATGTCAGAAGCAGAATTTACAAAAGGTATTGCTACATTTGAAGGCGCTGCAAAAAGACTTGAATTGATGGCCCGGAAAAATGACAGCAATATTTTCAGGGATTTTGCTCATGCGCCAAGCAAAGTGAAAGCGAGCATCAATGCTGTAAAACAACAATTTCCTGAAAGAAAATTAATTGCCATTCTTGAATTGCACACATTCAGCAGCCTGAATAAAAATTTTATGGAAGAATATAAAGGCGCGATGGAAAATGCAGATGAAGCCATTGTATTTTACAGCAAACATGCTTTGGAATTGAAAAGAATGGATTTTTTGGATCCAAAAAGTGTGAAAGATGGATTTCAAAAAGAAAACCTGAAAGTGATCACAGAAAGGAAAAAACTCGAAGAAAAATTAAAAAGTGAAGAGTTAAAGAATACCAACTTTTTATTTATGAGCAGTGGCAGTTATGACGGAATGGATATTTTAACTATATTAAATATAAAACAATAAATCTTAAATTTTTAATCCAATATGGCCTTACAATTAACGCGTCCAATCGCATTTATAGATCTTGAAACCACGGGAGTGAATATTGCAATTGACAGAGTTATAGAAATAGCAATCATTAAAATATTGCCTGATAAAACAAAAGTGGTCAAGCATAAACTCATCAACCCACAAATGCCTATACCAAAAACCAGCAGCGCAGTTCATGGTATTACGGATGAAAAAGTAAAAGACGCGCCGACCTTTAAAGAAGTAGCCAATGAACTAAAACAATTTATTGAAAATGCAGATCTGTCCGGATACAACTCCAACCGTTTTGATATTCCCTTATTAATGGAAGAATTTTTGCGGGCAGGAATTACATTGGAAATGCACAACAGAAGAATGCTGGATGTTCAGACGATTTTTCATATGATGGAAAAGCGTACACTTGCAGCTGCTTATAAATTTTATTGTGAAAAAGAATTGGAAGGTGCACATTCTGCCGAGGCAGATGCAACTGCGACATGGGAAATACTCGAAGCACAAATATTGCGATATGAGCACCTTGGCAATACACTTGATACCGTTTTACAATTTACAGGAGAAGAAAAGTATGTAGATTTTGCAAGAAGATTTGTGATAGAAAATGACGTGGAAGTTTTTAATTTTGGAAAATATAAAGGACGTTGTGTAGCTGAGGTTTTAAAAACCGAGCCACAATATTATGACTGGATGATGAAAGGAGATTTTCCGTTGCATACAAAACAAAAACTAACGGAAATTTTCAACAGGACCTTGCTTAAGAAATAAACAGCTTATACCTTTTGGAAAAATTGTAACAATTAAAACGGTAATTTCAATTTCAAATCTCATAAATTTTTTTTGGAAAAACTTCTTATTATACCCACTTATAATGAAAGAGAAAATGTGGCTCTTTTACTAAAAACCGTATTTGATTTAGAGCAGGGTTTTCATGTTTTGATTATTGATGATGGCTCTCCGGATGGAACAGCCGATATTGTAAAAAATCTTTTTGCTACTTATCCGGGCCAGTTATTTTTAGAAGAACGTGTAGGCAAGCTTGGTCTCGGAACCGCCTATATTCATGGCTTCAAGTGGGCTCAGGACAAAGGCTATCAATTTGTTTTTGAGATGGATTGCGATTTTTCACACAATCCTAATGACCTGGATAAATTATATAGAGCTTGTAAGACAGGGGGCGCTGATGTAGCTGTTGGCTCGCGATATGTAAATGGAGGCAAAGTAGAAAACTGGCCTGCAATAAGGATTTTCATTTCTAAAGGTGCCTCAATTTATACGCGTTTAATCACTTTTATGCCTGTGAAGGATCCAACGGCCGGTTTTGTATGTTATCGCAACTATGTACTGGAGGCGATCAATTTTGACACGATAAGTTTTATTGGCTATGCCTTCCAGATAGAAATGAAATTTGCTGCGTGGAAACTTGGTTTTAAAATAAAAGAAGTGCCGATTACATTTATAGACCGTCAATATGGAGTTTCTAAAATGAATAAAGGAATAGTAAAAGAAGGCATTTTCGGTGTACTCAAATTGAGATGGATGAGCATGTTTAAAAACTATCGAAGGCGGGTAAAAAAATATGATTTCGCCTGAATGCTTTATCAAAATTTAAAATGAAAATTTGAATTATTTGTTTATTTACTGTCTATCAAAAATCTGCTTTTTCTTCTTTACATTCAACCTTATCTTAACCCTAAAAAAATGAAAGCTAAAACTAATTTACTTTTTACTCTTATTTTCTTTGTTGCTGCCTGCTCTTCGAATAAATATGCAGCAACCAATAAAGTATATAAAAAACAGGCAAAAGCATTTGCAAAAGAAATCCGGAAATATCCGGTTGACGGTAATAAATCAACCTGGGTCGGTACTACCAATTTCGGCTTGCGCAAACCAAATTTTGTCATCATTCATCATACAGCCCAAAATAGCTGTGACCAGACTTTACGCACTTTCACCCTTCCACGAACACAAGTAAGCGCACATTATGTAATTTGTAAAGATGGAACGGTTCATCACATGCTGAATGATTATTTAAGGGCATGGCATGCCGGTCGCGGCTCATGGGGAAACGATAAAGATGTCAATTCTTCTTCTATCGGAATAGAACTGGACAATAATGGCTTCGAGCCTTTTCCTGCCGCACAAATAAACAGCTTACTAACGGTGCTGGATACACTAAAATCAAGATACTATATTCCAACAGCGAATTTTATCGGCCATGCAGATATTGCGCCGACACGAAAGAATGATCCGAATGTAAATTTCCCGTGGCATTTACTTTCACAAAGAGGTTTTGGATTATGGTATGGAGATACAAGCACGGTCATTGTTCCACTAAATTTTAATGACCTACAGGCATTGCGCATTATCGGTTATAATATAAAAGACACATCCGCGGCGATTGTCGCATTCAAAAGACATTTCGAAACAGAGGACAGCAGCGCGGCTTTTACCGAAGGCGATAAGAAAATCCTGTATGACCTGATGCTGAAATATCAATAAGCAATTTCAAATTGTTTTACAGCAAAGGAAGAAATAAATGGAATTCATACTTCTCCGGTTTGTTTGAAGTGAACGTTATTTTATAAATCCCTGATGATATAACGGCAATGCACAGACGAAAATGGATACGTCCGTTTTTTGATACCCGGCAAACGAACAATTAAGGATATTTCCCA
>JBQCFO010000600.1:0-8280 GCA_051959055.1 Ginsengibacter sp.
ATCGGATCCTGATAAACAAAATCCTGGGCCAAAGTTGTGTACATTTCATTGATGCCATCTGTCCAGCCAAAATCCTTTGTCATCGCGTCTGTAATTGCCCATAAAGTCTGAAAATCTGTTGGCGCCTGCAGGTTACTTTTGAATGGAATATTGTACTTGTTTTGAACAAAATAACTTTGATTGATCACTCCATGAACCCATGTTTCTCCAAACATCGTAATTCGTGGATATTCATCCATCAAAGCTTTGTTGCAACGGTTCATAAAATCCAAATCATTATAAGCGTACGTATCGATTCGCCAACCATCAATTCCAAATTCTTCTACAGTCCAGATGGCATGTTGAATTAAAAAATTAGCAACAAAAGGATTCTCCTGGTTCAAATCAGGCATTGAGCGAACGAACCATCCATCACTCATTTTCTTTTTTTCGATTGCGCTTGCATAAGGATCAAAAAGCACCTGGTCTTTATAAGTGGTGTTTGTATATGTTGGCCATTGATGCAACCAGTCTTTCATTGGCGGATCGAGCACCGTAAAATGATAACTGCCCACATGATTATAAACCGCGTCCTGTATAATCTTCATGTGTTTGGAGTGCGCATCATCAATCAAATTCTGATAGGCTTTTTCACCGCCGATTCTCGGATCTATTTTATAATGATCGGTAAATGCATAACCATGTTCTGTGCGGTGAGGCATATCATTTTCAATCACCGGATTGAGCCAAAGAGTAGTAACACCAAGACTTTTAAGATAATCCAAATGGTTTTCAATTCCTTTTAAATCCCCGCCATGGCGGTCATAAACCGAATCGCGGTTCAGGCTTTGATCCCTCATTCCGGGAATGCGGTCATTGGTGGTATCGCCATTGCTAAACCTGTCAGGCATGATGAGATAAATAAAATCTTTGGAAGTAACACCTTGCGCAAAAGCGGTTCCGTTTCCTGCACGTCTTTTCTTCAATTCAAAATCAATATCAAATGAAGATTGATTTTCTTTCACTTTAATTTTTATCATTCCCGGTTTTGCCGAAGGAGCAATATTGATATCGAGGAAAACATAATTTTTATTTTCAACCTTGTTCACTTTTTCAAGTTTTACCCCTGGATAATTTAACGTATATGCATCCCCGTTACCTATATCGTTGCCATGAATCATGATCTGCACTTTGTTCCATTTCATACCAACCCACCAGTTGGTTGGATAACAATTGTATGGATTATTTTGGCCAAAAAGATTTGCAGAAAAAAAAATAAACAGTGAGAAGAAAATGACTTTTTTCATAAAATAAGTGAAAAAAAATAATTTAAGAATGTAAACTGAACTCTAATATACAGTAAACAAACAAATAACGTTGATTCGTGTTTTCATTGATTCAAAATATTTACGGGTAAAATTATTTCTCTCTGTTGTTGGCGACCCCGCCAAACAACGTTTTGCTTTCATTGGTGTCTTCGCCGACAACGTTCACATTGTTGTTGCTGGCGAAGACGCCAACAGCACCGTGAAAATCAAAACAGTAAAAGAACAAATAATCGCTATTTGTGTTTTCATTGATTCAAAATATTTACGGGTAAAATTATTTCCCAGCGATTATAACCTTTGCCGCCATATAAATCTTTATCCAGAAGCCGGCTGTACCTGAATCCAAAAGAAACATTTACTTCATTCCACCATTTGGTATCAAAATTAATTTCGGTGCCGGTAGAACGGAAACTCTGTGAGAAAGGCGAGTGGTTAGATGTGAAATCTTTTACTTCTGTATCATCATAAAATAAATTTGCCCGAACCCGCAAAAGATAAAGAATATTTGCAAAACCTGCGTCAGGCAACGCTAAAGGTAAATGATAATTAATTCCCCATTTAGACATTTCATAAAAATTTACAGATTGATAGCCTCGTGCAAAAGGAAATCCGCTGGAGAAATTTATTTTATTCAAGCTGTCTTTTTTTAAATAGGCTACATTAAAAACAAGGCTGTGGGTTTTTGCAAATCCCGGAAAATAAAGATTTGCATTTGTCATAAACTGATGGCCTTTTAATTCGCTTAATGGAAATTTATAAGTGAACAGAATTGTTTGGGCAAAGTGTGGATAAATTTGTTGTTGTGCTGTTTGAATCTGGTTGCTAAATGATAAAAAATTGCTGTTATAGCTGTAAGAAGATTTCAAGGTATCATTGTATTTTCCCTGGAAAGTTCCTTTGCTGTAAACATACTGGGAGCCAAAATTGAGAGAGGTAAAGGAACGCCCTTTACTGAAATTGAGCGGAATATTAAATCCTGCATAAGGTTGAAACTGATCAAAGTGAATTAGTTTTTCATGAAATAAAGTACTTCTGTCGACAAAATAGTTTGCCCCGATACTTAAAAAAGGAAACCATCCTGCGTAAGTAGCACCAAAACTGATTTCTTTAAATTTTTCAGAACGATCATAGGTGAATGAAACATCAGATTGAAGCGTGTTTAAAATATTTTCACTCACAAGTGTTAAAGTGTATTGAGGATCATTGATTGCCGGCTCAAGGCTGTGAAAATTAAATAAGCGGAAACTCTTGCGGTATTTGGTGATGGCAAAAGTGTCATCGGGAACTGAATATAAGAGGTTTGAATTTTTTGCGTTTATAGAAGTAATTCCGAAACTGGAAGTGATCTTTTGGAGATTATTAATATTGATTTCTTCAAAATGGAGATCTGTCTTTTTGATTTTTTGCAAACGGTATCCTTCGGCTGTAAATGAAGCCCACACAATGTTTGAATCATTTACAGTTGCCTGGTATTTTCCCAAACCTTCTTCCGGACCTGATCGTATTAACCATAATTTTTTATCAGAAAAAGTATAAGCAAACAGTTCGTCATTTTTTTTATAAGAATAAGAAAAGTAAAGCGTGTCGTGCAAAACTATTGGGAAACCAATTACATTATAAGTAAATGGGAGAAGGTACTTTGTTCCGTTATTTTGCATATTCAATTCCAAAAGCGACATTTTTCCTTCCGGATCTCTTACCGCTGAAATAATTTTGTTTTCTTCATAAAATTTAGGATAAGTATAAAAAAGATGATCCGGAGTTGGAAACTGATAAATGATTTTTCCTGTTCGGGAATTCAATAATTGCAAATTACATTTGCCATTGGAAGGTGCATGCACTACAATAATTTTTTGTCCGTCCAGGCTTATATCCGGCGCAAAATATTTACTGTTTTTAGTTAACGTTTGTTGATGACCGTTAGTAACATCAAGGATTTGCAAATCACTGAAGTCGCGGTAGCCCCAGCGCATATCCGGGCGAAAGGAAGTATAAACAATTTTACCATTGCGGTAGCTAAAATAATTGTCCAATGTATAATCGGCCGTTCTTATTTTCCGTTCTGTATTTTCCTTCTGTATTATAAATGCCGGATTTTGTTTAAAGGTGCTTTTTACGAAAAGCAAGGATCCATCTTCCGTAAAAGATGGGTATTGTTCATCGCGGTAAGTTCCCGGATTTTCTCCCACAGGATCTTTGAATTCCTTTTTAAAAAAATCAAAGGCATCATTTCTGAAAGCAACATAATTCACTCCTGAATATTTTTTTATAGCATGCTGAAAAGGATAGAATAAACTTTTGAAAGAAGCGGCATCACGCGTTACATTTTTCCAAAAATCATTACCATATTTTTCACGTCCGTACGCTACCAAAAAGAACCCCAATGGATAATGATTCGGTACAAAATCTTTTAAAGAACCGTTCCTTAATTTCATCCAGTTATAATTTTTACCGGCCTTCCAAAGTGAGCGATAGCCATTATAAAAAGAAGGCAAACTTCCGCGTCCCTGCTTGCTCACATTCGTTTCGTTATAGACAGCATCGCCTTCATAAAACCAGTTTGGTATTGCAGCATTATTTGCCAAAGCCTGTCCTTCCTGGCCAAAAATAGTACGCATCACTTTTGACAATCCTACATCAAAATTGTTGTATTGCTCTACATGTCGGTATTCATGAATCGTAAGCTGGTCGGGCCATGGGATGCTGCCCATGTCAAAACTATTCTGTTCGGGAGTCAGATAAAATTCACTTCTGAAAGGGCCTAAACTCACATAGGCATTGGAAACCGTTGTTTGATTTTGTAAAACGATATTTATTTTTTTTGAAAGGTTTCCAATCGTTTGAGAAGTCGGTTGTTTTATATAAGCGATGATATTCGTAATTCTTGCTGCAACAGAATCAAGGCCTTGTGGAAAAATAACGCGCGATGCAGGTGTATTAATTTGTTTCCACTTTACTGAAGGCGGATCGCCACCAAAAACCTGCGAAAAAGATTGTGAGAAAATGAGCGTGGATAAAATAAGTAAAAGAGGTTTTTTGAGATAAAGCATGTTATTCTTTTGTTGGAATAAAGATAGGGGATCTGCCATTTCTTACGCATCCTGCAGTTAATTATTAAGTTTTAAAAGGTTTAATTTTTAAAATTTTATAACAACAAAAGCTATTTCTTTACTTTCTTCATTGAAGATTCCCGGATAACAAGTTGTGTGTCTAAAATTTTTGTTTGAAAATCAACAACAGGTCTTTTGCTTTCAGTCATTTGAATAAGCAATTCGGTGGCGGACGCCGATTTCAAAAGCCAGCTGCCTTACATTCCACATCGCATTCCAACGATTGTATGGGATGCACTTTGGAACCTAATACTGATAATTAACAGGAACAATAGCTTCTTTATTTAAGCATAGGAATCAGCAACCATAAAATAAAAAGATTTGAGCTTTTGGAATGATCAAAAAGTTGAAACTTATCGGGAACGATTGCATAAAAATAATGCCTGCATAAAGTAAAAAGCTAAAAAAATATTATTACTCTTGCTAAAGAATATGAAGTTTTTTGATTTACTGCCTGCAACTCCTGTTGTTGTAAACAATTTTACATAATCAAAAGTTTTAAGCAATAATTGACTTCAAACAGGTGAATATTTTGCCGGATTGAAATGAAAAAGAATATAAAGAATGAATAAGTATTTCCAAAGAATTTTTCCTGATTGTATTATTAACCCGTTTTTAAAAATTAAAATTAACGTATTCACAAACAGATTCAATCATTCCGAAATTTGAAAATCCGTTTTCTGTTTTCTCATAAAAGTGGAAATAGCAGATTGCTTGCTGAAAGTAAAAGATTCAAAAGATTAAATTTGAACATGAAACAGTCAACAAATAAATATTCGCAAAAATGAATTTGATAAAAAAGGTATTATTATTTTCAACTGTATTGGCCGGGCAGTTTATTTTTTCAAAACAAAGTACT
Source organism: Ginsengibacter sp. (assembly GCA_051959055.1). GTDB lineage: Bacteria > Bacteroidota > Bacteroidia > Chitinophagales > Chitinophagaceae > Ginsengibacter. The sequence goes on from JBQCFO010000600.1 coordinate 5,277, forward strand.
GCTCAAAATCTGATCACGAACGTATTTAACCGTAAGGTTACATCGCTGAACGGGACCTGGAATTACATTGTGGATCCTTACGAAACAGGATATTATGATTATCGCCACAAACCGTATGACCAGCGGAATGTGCGCAATAACTCTGCCATCTATAATAATTACCACACAACAAACAAATCGGAACTTGTTGAGTATGATTTCGATAAATCACCAACAATTTATATTCCGGGCGATTGGAATTCGCAGAATGAAAAGCTGTTTTACTATGAAGGGAATATCTGGTTCAAACGGTCGTTCGATTTTGATCTTTCTAAAAACGGCAATCGTGTTTTGCTATATTTCGGAGCGGTGAATTACAAAGCAGAAGTGTATTTGAACGGAACAAAACTGGGCGTTCACGAAGGCGGTTTTACGCCATTCAATTTTGAAGTAACAAACATTGTCAAACCAAAAGGTAATTATCTTGTTGTAAAAGTAGACAACAGCCGTCATGCAGATGCAGTTCCGACCGATAATACCGATTGGTGGAATTATGGTGGAATCACACGGGATGTTTTGTTGATTGAAGAGCCGTCAACTTTTATCCGCGATTATTCCATCCAACTGAAAAAAGGAGACCTTCATACCATCGCCGGATTTGTTCAATTGAACAATACAACATCTCCACAAAAAGTTTTCGTGAGCATTCCTGAATTGAAAATTGAAAAATCAATTACTACAAATGACAGTGGTTTTGCAGCTTTCCAGGTGAATGTAAAAAACATCAGTTACTGGTCGCCCGAATCACCCAAATTGTACGATGTCGTTATCAAATCGAACGAAGAAACATTGAATGATCAGATTGGCTTCAGAACGATTCAAACTTCAGGCGCGGATATTTTATTAAATGGCAAGCCGGTTTTTCTGCGCGGAATTTCTATTCATGAAGAAAACGCCATGCGCGGCGGAAGAGCTTACAACGATGCAGATGCTTTGGTTTTGCTGAATTGGGCAAAAGAGCTCGGTTGCAATTATGTGCGTCTTGCACATTATCCGCACAACGAGCACATGGTACGAATGGCGGAAAAAATGGGGATTATGATTTGGGAAGAAATTCCCGTATACTGGACGATCGATTTTACGAATGAAAATACATTGCACAATGCAGAACAACAATTGCATGATGCAATAACAAGAGATAAAAACAGGGCGGCAATCATCATTTGGTCTGTCGCAAATGAAACGCCTGTATCGGAAGTGCGTAATAATTTTCTCGGCAATCTGATCCGTTATGCAAAATCGTTAGATACCACCAGGCTTATCAGTGCAGCGCTTGAGCGGCATTCGGATCCGGCGCGGCCAGGAATAAATATCATCAATGACAAGATCGGCGAGCAACTGGATATTGTTGCATTTAATCAATACACCGGCTGGTATGGTGGTTCACTCGAAAAAGCACCGGATGCGAAATGGGATATTGTTTACAACAAGCCGGTTATTGTTTCAGAGTTTGGCGGCGGCGCTTTGCAGGGATTGCACGGCGATAAAAGCGAGCGATGGACAGAAGAGTACCAGGAATATTTGTACCAGCAAAATTTAAAGATGCTTGAAAAAATTCCCAATCTGCGTGGAATGAGTCCATGGATTTTGGTCGATTTCCGGTCGCCAAAAAGAATGCTGCCCGGCATCCAGGACGGCTGGAACAGAAAGGGATTGATATCGAACCGCGGATTAAAGAAAAAAGCATTTTTTACCCTGCAGGATTTTTATAAAACCATCCAGCAAAAGGAAACAGAAAATAAAAAAACGCGATAAATGTTTGTTTACTGAGAAAACGCCGGTTTCTTGTTTTGGAAAAAGAAAAAATGAATTGATCTTAAGAATAATATGAAATTATCACGCTATACTTTAAAAAATATTGCCGACGAAAATGTCGTGGTTCCTGATGAGCAAATTTTTGATTTGCCGGAAAAGGTTTTACAATTCGGAACCGGAATGCTGCTACGTGGTTTGCCCGATTATTTTATTGATAAAGCAAACAGGAAAGGCATCTTCAATGGGCGGATTGTGATGATAAAAAGCACATCAAAAGGTGATGGAGCAGCATTCGACAAGCAGGATGGATTATACACATTATGCGAGCGCGGCATTGCGGATGGGAAAAAAATTGAAGAAAATATCATTAACTCATCAATAAGCCGGGTTTTAATTGCTCAGAAGGATTGGGGGGAAATTTTAGAATGCGCCCACAATCCAAACCTTGAGGTTATTATCTCAAATACGACCGAAGTGGGTATTAAATTAATCAAAGATGACATCCGGCATTATCCTCCGGTTTCCTATCCAGGTAAATTACTGGCTATTTTATATGAAAGATTTAATGCTTTCCCGGGAAGTGGAGACAGTGGATTAGTAATTGTTCCTACAGAATTGATTTTGGAAAACGGGAAAAAACTTGAGTCGATTGTTTTGGAATTAGCACACTTAAATTCTTTGGAAGATGAATTCATTGAGTGGCTTGAAAAATGTAATTATTTCTGCAATTCTTTAGTGGATAGGATTGTAACCGGAATGCCGGATGAAAAAATTAAAACCGAAATTGAGAATGAACTCGGCTATAAAGATGATCTGTTAATCGTGAGTGAAGTGTATAGCCTGTGGGCGATTGAAGGTGATGGAAAAATAAAAGATGTTTTGTCCTTTTCACAGGCAGATAAAGGAGTTGTTATTGAACCAAATATTGAACTTCATCGTGAATTAAAGTTGCGTTTGTTGAACGGCACACACACACTGACCTGCGGACTTGCTTTTCTTTCAAATTGCGACACGGTTCAACATGCGATGGAAGATGAAAACCTTTCCTGTTTTATTTCAGATTTGATGAACCATGAAATCGCTCCTTCGATTCCTTATGAAATAGATGAGGGAATAAAACAAACTTTTATTACTAAAGTTCTTGATCGCTTTCGCAATCCGCACATCAATCATTACTGGAAAAACATTACGTTCAATTATAGCTCTAAAT
>JBQCFO010000601.1:0-9012 GCA_051959055.1 Ginsengibacter sp.
AGATTTAAAGTCACATTACTCACTACATTTACAAAAACTGAATCAGTAGCAATGCAGCCACGACTTTCATTCAGGGTAGCATAATAAGTAGTAGGCTTTTTAGGGCTTATTAACGGAGTAAAACTATGGATGTTATTGATATTATAATCCGGCGTCCACGATACACTACCCTCGCCTGTCGCAGTCAGCTTTAACGTATCAATATTGCACATCAACGTATCATTATTCACTGAAAAATTCGGTTGCGTTTTTATTTGAATAGATTGGGTAAAGGTCTTCAAACAACCTTTACTGCTTGAAACCGTTAATGAAACAGGATAGCTGCCTGCTTTTGTATAAATGTAAGAAGGATTTTTATTTTGCGAAGTGTCCGAATTTGTGGCAGGATCACCAAAATTCCATGACCAGCTATTCACTGAACCATATAAAGCAGATGTCTTATCTGTAAAAAAAATATTCGAATTGATACATTGTCCGTCAGTACTAAATGAAGGATAAAATCCGGGGTAAATTTTTACAATCTGTGTAGCAGAATCCGAACATTGCTGGCCGCGGTTTATGACCAGTTTGTAAACAAAAGCACCCGTATCAGTATATTTGTGTGTGGGAGTTTTTAAGTCTGAAGTATTGTTGATTCCTGATTTCAGATCACCAAAATCCCAATAAGAATTCTGGTTTAAAGATGAAGTATTATCGTTTTGAAAAGATACGGTAAAGCTGTCACACATCACTGGTTTTGGATTTAATTGCGCTCCTGCAAAATCACAATCAGTTACATTTACAATAAAATCTTTCTCATGCGTATTGATCAAAATTCCTTTACGGTAAGAAAGTACTTTTACACCTAATACATATTTACCAATTGAAGGGGCAATGCCACTTACAATGCCGGTTTTCGAATTAATTACTGCCTGATTACCCAGAGGTGAGGCAGCAATAAATCCATTAATATAGTTTACAGAAGCGTATGGTGGTGGTGCAGGGTTTCCATTTTTATCATCTCTAAAAGAACCACCATTAAAAGCAGGCGCGAATGAATAAACCAAAGAATCGCCATCCTGGTCAGTTGCATTATATTGCAACTGGAAGTTTTTCTTGGCGCAGATCACATCTATACTTGTAGAAAACTGAGGAGAGTTATCCTGATAAATGGCAGGTGGAATATCACAGGTAAAAGTTGACCCCGTTTCACTTCCGCCGAAATTTTCTACGTTCTGCAAATTATCCACCCTGCAACAGGTCTGAAAAGTAGCAGTATAGCCTTTTGTATTATCAGGAAGTTCAACCGTAAGCTGAAAAATACCGACATGGTAATCAAGATTTGGCGCATTCGTCATGCAGGGAGGAAAAGGATTTACCGGCACTTCAGATTCACTGCTTTTTGGCACGATATAGTATGGATTAGGCCCCGGATATTCCACGCCGCTATCGTTATTGAAGATTCCTATATACACTTCAGTCGGCATTAATGCCGTACCAGGGGGGGCATTCTGGTCTCTGAACAACTTAAGCGTAATCAAGTATTTACTGGAATTCGGTTTCGATCCTTTACCCAGATAATTATACAGCATTTCGCCGCCAATAATATGATGTGCCTCGCATTTGAATACAGACAGGAAAACAAATATTATCAGAAGCACTTTTTTCATACAGAAAATATACTGCAAATTACTTTTAAACAATGAAAAATGTAGAGAGAAATGATGACTGGAAATCTCTCCCTGGGTTTATTTACACAGAAAATTGCTGATAAAACTTTTCAGGATGGAATCAGCCAATTCTTTCTCCTCCCACATACCCATGTGCGCCGAATGCGACAAAATGTTAACCGAAGAAATTGCGGGAATATGACATTGGGAAAGTGAGTCGTGCAGCGGAACAGCCGTATCTTCTTTCCCGATAATAAAAAGAACCGGCTTAGCAAAGGATTTTAATACTGAACTCCGGTCGGGCCGCACCATCATTGCTTCATAATATTGAATCAATGCGTTGGTAGAAATACTTTTTGCAATTTCAAACAATTGGGTAATCAATTCGGGCTTTACATTTTTTGTTTTTTCAGAAAAAAGATTTGGAATGGATGTTTTTAAAAAAGCTTCTGTTCCATTCTTTTGTATAAACGAAATTCCTTTTCTACGGGTTGCTTTCTTTTCTTCTGTATCAGCAAATGCCGATGAATGGAAAAGTCCAAATGAATTCAAAAGATGCGGATATTTTTCAGCAAAAGCCAGTGTGATATACCCGCCCATACTGTGTCCGACCAGGCAAAACTCTTTTTTATTTTCTGATGTATTTTTGAAAATAGCATCGTCTGCAATGGCTTTGATTACTTCTGCATAATCTTCCAACGTGCGCGTACCATCAAGCATTTCAGACCGGCCGCTGCCGGGAAGATCCGGAATAATTAAAAGATTATTTTCTTTCAGTGCATTGATTTGATTGTTCCAGATATTTCCATCTTCTGCAAAACCGTGGAGCAATAATACCGGCCTTCCTTTTCCTTCAACCCGGTAAAAAATCTTCTTATTTTCAAATAAAATCTGCCGCATGTTTTATTTTTTTCTGATAAAATAAAGGAGACTTCTAAAAATCAAAATGGCGAGAATGGGAATCAGGGCAAAGTTAAGATGTTGTGGAATCATACCCCAAACTGCAATGACAATCATATTAAAAACAGCATAAACGAAAAAATAGACCCTCGGCCATTTTCTTTTTGAATGCATATAAAAAGCAGCGACAATATTCATCGGCCAGGCCCACAATAGATTATAGTTGTTGCGACACATGATGTGATCCGTACCAAACCACATAAAAAGAATCAGGATTCCTAAAAGCCCAACTATAAAAAACAAAAGCGCATCAAATGAAGCAAGAAATTTTTGTATAAAGGTATTTTTTGAAAAACTCAAAAATGCAATCAATACAAATAAGCAAATGAAAATAAAAAAAGGATGGCTTAAATTATTTTTTTCATTTTGCGAATAATTTATTTTAAATAATGAATGTTTTTCAACCACAAGAGGCTGGGAATTGATATTCGAACTGTCCAATGTTTTCATCAGGTAATCCGGCAAAAACATGACCTGGTATGGTGAAGCAATCGCATCGGTTTTGCTACCAAGCAAAATATCAATTCCTAATTTGCTCCATTGTTTGTCATTATAATTCAAATATTCATGGATGAGATTGCGAAAAGAGACTTGTGTGTGTAATGCTTTTCCAAAATGAACCGAAGAATCTGACGCATTTTGTACAAGGTCTCTAATACGTGTAGTGCAATTATCGAAAAGAAAGTCATATTTATAAAACCGGTTTTGAGCCATCATATTTGCTTCAAGCAAACCAATGATATTTCGTTTTTGTTCGCAGGAAAGATTTAAAATTTGTTCAGTAATACCACGGTTATCCTGTTGATTTTCTGAAACAAAAGAGTGGAAATCATCTGTGGATAAATAATACAATAATTTTCCCCGGACAAATTTTGTATAAAAATCCGGGTCATCAAAATTGAATGTGCCGTAATTATAGACAATATCACGATGGGTAACAGTGTCGGTTACGCGCAAAGCGCTGTGTCCGAAAGTAGAATAAAGCTCTTCTCCCGGCATTACCGTCAAAAGACTGATTTGCAAATGGCAGGAATCTTGCTGAGCGAAACTTTTAGTAGAAATCAATAACAAAAGAACAGGCAAAACGAAGCTTATTTCAAATACCCGTTTTACAAATTTGGCAGATTGCAACTAAGAAAAATTTTAAGTTAAGAATTTATTTAAAGGAAAAGAAGCGTAAAATTATTCAATAAAAACCAGTCCGCCAGTAAAAGAACAAATAAGGCGGGTTTGTATTTTTGTTTCATTGGCGATTCTTTAACCTTAAACTATCGTTGGCTCAAAGATTAAATCGCCATTGTGGCGCCGACCTCCGGCAGGGAGGTTTTGTGTACCGAAATTCGGACCTATCCAGGTAGTCAAATATAATTTTATCCCTACCGAATTAGCCAGGGACGAAATTATTATAGCTTTATAGAAGCTGAAAAGTAACATTTTTCCTTATCGAACTCACGCTATTTAATAAACATTCCTCTTGGGCTTTTTAGACCGGACAAAAAGGTTTCTATCCCACTGCCGTCCAGGTTCGTACGGTTTATTACACCCTTGTCCCTGTCTGTCCAGTAAAATTTATTTGCAGTGTAGTCAATTGCCATTCCATGCACCCTGGTTCCGGGAACGTCCGCGATTTTTACAATACCTGAACCATCCAGGTTGGATTGCATAATGGCTGGTTTATTCCTGTCTTCGTAATATAATTTACCGTTCACATCATCCACAAAAATGCAATAACCATAAGCGCCCTGGATAATCTTGGCTACCCCGGTGCCATTTGACTTGGCGGTATACAAATCTTCATTATCCACTTCATAAAAATAGATAATGTCCGTTTTGCTGCTATAGGCTATGCCGCGCATCTGGCCATCAGCTATATGAATAAATTCTCTTTCCAATTGACTACCGTCGAGATTAGCTCTTGATACATTGCCGGCATCATCTGCCCAATAGATCTTACCGCCTGCCAGGTTGATCACAATAGAATAAGGGTCAGTGATCCCGGAAACAAGTGCCTCCATGTTGCTTCCGTCCAAATTCATTCGCCAGATCTTTCCATTGTCTGTGTTTGCAAAATCAGTAAAATATATCTTTGCTGCGACCGAATCATAAACAAGTCCAACTCCTGTTTTGCCTGTAATATCGGCAACCACCTCTGCAGCAGAACCCGGCTCGAGGGATATCTTTTTAATCACCTTATTATTATAGTCTATGAAATATAATTCCTTATCGGTTTTCCCGATTTGACTCGGATCAATAACCGTCACTGTGCCGGAATAACTGCCAGTTCCTCCGGGGCCCACCGCTTTTAAGGATATGATATAGTTTCCGGGATCAGTAAAGGTTTTGACCGGCTCTTTGTCAGTAGATGTTGTTCCATCCCCAAAATTCCAAAAATAAGAGTCTGCATTTTTGGAGAGGTTCGAGAACCGAATCTCGTCATTTATATTATAATTGCTGCCACTTGCTGTAAAAAAACTGATTACAACGGGAGGCAGATCGTTAAAGTTGTAATTGTTTTTTTTACAACTAACCATTGCAATTAGCGCCAGCAGAAAAAATGGAAGTGATCTTTTTAATACAGTCATCTTTGTAAATTTTAAAATTTTTATATTTTCCGGTTTAAATTTCCAGGGAAATCTTATTCGTAAAATGGATTGTTTTTATTTAAGTTTAAAATGATCTCCTTGTGTAAAAAGGGACAACCGAGCATTTTTGAACGCCACCATGCCTTTACCGGATATCCGTATCTTTTTGGGGTTAGAAATTACCACTACCCCACTTTCCCCTGTGACCCTTACTTTATTGCCTGTAACAATAATGGCAGTACTTTCATCTATCCCGATTACCATTTTATCAGGATGATCTGACAGCACGCTCAAAAGCCGGTTGAACCTGCTACGTTTAATAAAATGCTGGTCAACAATGGCATTGATTATAAAGCCCATTCCCTGCGCGGTAACCGCATTGTCTTTTTTTATGTCTTTAAAGCCTCCCTTATCTGTCTTATCTTTTTCTTCTCCTGTGATCATGATTTGCGACATCACTGCAGCACCTGCACTTGTACCGGAAATGGTTGCACCATTTTTATAGGCGTCGTGCATGGCATGGTACAAAGCAGATCCGCGCACTACATCCATAAACCTGTTTTGATCTCCTCCCACGATATAGATCAGTTTCGCATGACGGACAGAGTCGATCCAGTTCGTTTGGTCATTAGCCTGCGATTTCGTAAAATTAAAACCCGTGATCTTGTTTTTGCAAAGTGCGGATAATTGAGAATAAAGGAATTCATAGGATTCTTCCGGTTCACTGGTTGCCATCGTTAACACAACAAAATAATCACCGGCAGCAGGATCTGCGGTTATAATTAATTCCTTCATTAATTCCGGAGTCCGTTCGCCTCCTCCAATGATAAACAGGTTTCCTTTTTTCTGGCCATAACCACCGGCCATTATAAATACAAAAGCCGTAAGAAGGAAACCTCTCTCTATAATTTTTTTCTTCATTTCTTATTTATAAATGTATATTGATATTTTTCCATTTTCATCTACCGTACCGCGATACAGGCCTGATGTGTTGAATTCCATAGCCACTTTACCTGATTTATCAAGCGCTATAATACCGCCATCGCCGCCCATCCTTCCTATTTCATCTATTACCTGTTTGGCAGCATCCTTCACCGGCATTCCTTTTAACTCCATTAAAGAAGAAAGACGATTGGCTGCCACTTCTTTAATATAATATTCACCCCACCCTGTACAGGAAATACCAGCCGTTTTATTATTACAATATGTTCCTGCTCCGATGATAGGTGAGTCGCCCACCCTGCCGTACTTCTTATTGCTCATGCCGCCGGTAGACGTGCCTGCGGCCAGGTTTCCGTTTTTGTCCAATGCCACCGCACCTACGGTTCCGAATTTTTTATCTGCATCTGAGACGCCGGATATCTTACTGTTTGCGGGATTAAAATTATTGAGGGCAGCCTTGCCTTTTTCGGTTGTATCGAGAATTCTCTGAAGTTGATCCCAGCGTTCCTGTGTAAAAAAATAGGAAGAAGGAACTGTATCACAACCATTGGCGGCAGCAAACTGTTCCGCACCCTTACCCACCATCATCACGTGTTCTGATTTTTCCATCACGGCTCTTGCTGCATTTATCGGATTTTTGATATTGGTAACGCCGGCAATGGCGCCTGCCATCAGCGTTTTGCCATCCATGACAGACGCGTCCATTTCATTCCTGCCATCGTGGGTAAAAACTGCTCCCTTTCCGGCGTTAAATAAGGGAGAATCCTCCATAACGTTGACAGCAGCCTGTACGGCATCAAGGGAAGTCTTTCCTTGTTTAATCTGGTCATAACCGGCCTGTAGCGACTCGGTCAATGCGTCTATATAAGCTTTTTCTTTTTCGGGTGTCATAAACTTCTTTTCAATAACGCCGGCGCCACCATGTATTACCATTACGATTTTAGCGTCCTCAGCAGCTTTGACGTGATCACCACAGGATATCAACAGAAGATTACAAATAAGCACAAAGCTTAGAACTGTTGCAATTCGTTTCATTTTTATACTTCTAATTATTAAAAAAATACATTTTACCCGCGATCGCCGACCACCAAAAATTTGTGAGCCCAGTCGTGTTAGCCGGTTCGAAGGCAGCCACATTAAACCGGTTGCCTTTCGCGTTGCCGGAAATTCCGGAAACCGCTATCGCTTTTCCATCGTGGTTCCATATTAATGGCTTATTTGATTCCAAGGTCTCGGGCAATTTGTCTGAAAATGTTTTGAGGAAGAACGCATTATTGGCTCCCACCACTTCAGCCATACCTTTATCATCAATACAAACAGCGGTTTTTTCATCCACAGCTATTCCATAAGGGGTTTTATTCCAGTCTGTCATGATCCGGGCAAGGAAAACAGTGGTACGCCCCTGCCTGTCCCGTTGTGAAAAATGCTGGTCTGCGATGACATTTTGCAAATAAGGAGCCTTCAGAAAATCATCTTTGTACAAAGTGATGTCCTTTGAATATGGCGCAGCAAGCGCTGTTTCTGAAGTTACACTGGATCTTTCGCCACTAAAATAGAAGTTTCCCAAAATAGCAGCTCCGGCACTCGTTCCGCCAACGGGAACCTTTTTATTATTAAGCAGATAATTGATCGCATCCATCACCAGGGTACCTTTCCAATATTGCGTATAGTCTGATTGGTCGCCGCCGGCAATAAACAACATTTCCGCATTGCGTATAATCCTGGCAACAGCATCATTGTTGGCGAGAGCGCGTGAATCTATTTTTAATGTTTCTACTGAGTTCACCTTCCCCAGGGCATTTATATAGGGATTATAGGCATCAGTTCCCGAAGCCCTGATAACGACCACATCGCCGCCGCCGCTCCGGCTTATCATCCACCGGAATGCATCGTCTACGTCCGTGCCTCCGCCCATGATCACTACGCCTCCTTGTGTGGTGGTTTGAACGTCTGAAGTATCACCAATAATTCCCAGCGATCCTGGCCTGCTATCCGTTACTACCGGAGGAGGCACCGGCCGGGTAAAAGGATTATCGCTGTCATCTTTCTTACAACTGGTAAAAGGTAAGACCATGAGCGGCAGTGAAAAAAGAAAATTCATGCTTATTTTATGATTAAATTATTCACTAGAATTTATTTACCGAATCCGGTAAGATCATCATTTACGTTGTTTTAATAATTAGGATTCTGAATCATGTTTTTGTTGACCGACATTTCATTTTCAGGGATCGGAAAATTATACTGGGCTGCAGTCGGGCCAAGTTTTATGGCGCCCGATGCATTGATCGCGTCTTCAGGAGTGCGTTCTATCGGTAAGTTTCTGCGCTTTAAATCAAAAAAGCGGTGCCCTTCAAAAGCCAGTTCTTTAAATCTTTCATTATAAATAGCAGCCAGGACGGTTCCTTTTTCCGTAAAAGCCTGATCTGTATAATTAAATATCCTTGCCTTGCGCAGATCGTTAAGGTCATTTGCAGCATTCGTTAAGCCGGTGCCGCTAATACCGTTTTCCAATTGCGCTTCAGCCCTTATAAGATACATTTCGCCTGTTCGAAATAATTTGATGTCGGTAAGACCCGGATACCGGCTATCATTTCCATTATATTTTGATATCAAATAAGCTGATTTCTTACCACCGGAATTATCTTTCCGCGCCTGGTTGTAGGTAATATAATCATCAAACCGGATATCGTTATCCGCATCAAATACATTAATAAGTTTAAAAGCGGGGGCATATAATACGATTTCTCCTGTTTGCCTGAAGAATTCACTTCCTATCTGAGAATCGCCGGGTACTCTTGCCAATTTCCAGATAACTTCCGACGTACTTTGATCCAGCCAAATTTTAGCGAAGACATTTTTCGTCGCCAAAGGTTCCTTAG
>JBQCFO010000602.1:0-9978 GCA_051959055.1 Ginsengibacter sp.
AATAATTTATTATTCTATAAATTTAATAATTTAATAATTTAATAATTCAATAATCTACATCTTATATTTCTTCCTCAATTCACTTCTTAATTGCTGCAAAGTCGCACTGATGCCGACTTTATAGATATGTGGATTATTAAAACGTTGGTGTACATCAGGCAATTGATGCATTCTTTTTTGAACATAAGCGGCCACATTTTTTGGTTCGTGAGTCTTTAATAAAGATTTCCCATCTTCCATTATTTTTTCAAGCAATGGCGTTGCCATTTTCATATCAAGCTGCATGCTTTTTTCAACATCAAAAGGATGAATCATTTTATCAGGAATAGCATCTTTTTCGAGCGCAATTGCATCTGCAGCAAAAAAGCCTGATTCATCTGTAAAACGATACACTTGTTTTCGGCCCGGAAGCGTAACTTTTTGAATATTTTCAGATAATTTAATTTTAGGTTGACCATTTATTTCACTTAATTTATATACACCATCAAGCGCAGCATCCGGCTGTCCGGTTGCCACGCTTGTACCCACGCCAAACGAATCTATTGGCGCTTTTTGTTCCAGCAAACTTTTTATTAAATATTCATCCAGCTGATTGGAAACTACAATTTGAACATCCTGAAAACCGGCATCATCAAGCATTTTACGGCCCCTCTTGGAAAAATAGGCAAGATCGCCACTGTCCAGCCGGATAGCCTGAAGGCGCTGACCTTTTTCTTTCATTTCGTTTGCAACTGTTATGGCATTGGGTATTCCACTTTTTAAAGTGTTATAGGTATCTACAAGTAGCGTGCAATGGTTTGGTTCAGCTTCTGCAAATTTTCTAAAAGCAGTAAGTTCCTCTTCCTGGCTTTGGATAAAAGAATGAGCCATCGTACCTATCGCTTTTATATCATATTTTTTTGCAGAATACATATTAGAAGTGCTGTCGAAGCCTCCGGCTATCGCCGCTCTGGTTGCAGAAATACCACCAAGAGCGTGTGCTCTTCTCAATCCAAACTCGCTCAAATGCCGGTTGCCTGCTGCAAAGCGCATCCTTGCTGCTTTTGTTGCAATCAGGGACTGAAAATTGAGATAATTTAATAATAATGTTTCTATCAACTGTACTTCGGCCAATCCGCCTTCTACCTGTAACAAAGGTTCCAGCGGAAATACAATTTCACCTTCCTGCATTGAACGAATCGCTCCTTTAAAACGAAATGCCTCGAGCCACGATAAAAAATCTTTATTAAATCCTTGTTTGTGCAGCCAATCAATTTCGTCAGAATTAAAATGAAGCGTTTCAATAACAGGCAACAATTCTCCAAGCCCGCAAAAAATTACATAACCACCGCCAAAAGGTAATTTTCTAAAAAAATAATCAAAGCAAGCGTAATCGTCCTGTTTTTTTTCTTTAAAATATGCCTCAGCCATTGCCAGTTCGTACATGTCTGTATAAAGGCCTGAATTGGTGTGAATGGTAAAATTATTTTCTTGCATAATGATAAATGTAGGTTTTTTTCAGAATGGATTTTTATTTAAAAAGAAAAATAGGAATATCGGTTATTTCTACGTTTGCTGTATTTAAAAATTTCAATGTTTAATTATTATTCAGGCAGTTTTTCTATAATTCAAAATCGCCCATGTATTCAATACCGCAGCAAACAAAGCTATTTTCCATAGTTGCGGAAAAATATCTTTCCATCCGCTCCCTTTTAAAACCACCATTCGCATTACATCTATCATGTAGCTCAATGGATTGAATCGTGCAATTACTTTTGCCCAACCGGGCATGCTGTCTATCGGTGTAAATAATCCGCCCATCAAAATGAAGATCATCATAAAGAAAAACATGATGAGCATGGCTTGTTGCTGAGTATCAGAATACGTGGAAATCAGCAACCCGAAACCAAGCACGGCTAACAGGAACAGCCAGATAAATCCATATAAAACGAAGATGTTCCCTAAAGGAATGATGCCATAAACCAACCAACTGATAAGTAAACCAATGGAAAAAACGACATTGCCCAAAATCCAAAATGGAATTACTTTACCCAAAATGAAATATTGTTTTTTTATAGGTGTTACATTGATTTGCTCTATCGTGCCCACTTCTTTTTCTTTTACAATATTCAATGCGGTAAGAAAACCACCAACCATCGTCACTAAAATTGCAAGGATACCGGGCACCATAAAAATATGATAATTTAAAAACGGATTGAACCAATTGGAAGACGTAATTTCTATTTGGGGGGTTGAGTTATTTCCTTTTAGTGGTTGCCATTCCAGGCGGATATCGCTATTGAAATTACCAATAATTTGGGTTAAGTAAGCCCCGCCGAGTCCGGCTTTCGTACCATTAATGGCATTGACCGCAATAAAGAGCTTTTGCTCATTTTCACGTATGAGATTGTGTTCAAATCCTTCAGGAATTTCTAAAATCAAATCTGCTTTATCAGATTCTATCAATTCAAAAGCATCTTTAAAGGAAGCATTGTATCCCTGCAATCTGAAATAACCCGAAGCGGTAATTTTTGAAATTAAATTTTGGGAAAACGAAGAATGGTCATGGTCAACCACCGATAAATTAATATCCTTCACGTCATAATTTGCGGCAAATGGTAATATTAATAATTGCATTACGGGCATGACCATAATCATGATGAGTATCGTCTGGTTGCGGAAGATTTGTTTAAATTCTTTTCGCAATAAAAATTTAATGGTTCTCATTGCATTCTGATTTTAAAACTTTTTATGCTCAAAAAAAATAATACGAACATAATACCTGCAAGAATCAAAGTCTCTTTCCAGATTACCGGAAATCCCACACCTTTTATCATGATTGATTTTACCATAATATAGTACCATTTTGATGGAACAATATTTGAAATAATCTGCAATGGAACCGGCATATTTTCTATTGGAAACATGAAGCCGCTGAAAAGAACTGTTGGCAATAACATTCCCATTAATGAAACTAACATTGCTGCCTGTTGTGTATTTGTTTTGATAGAAATAAAAATTCCAAGCGTAAGACAAGTGATGATAAATAACGTGCTTTCTGCTAATAATAATAACAGGCTTCCGTTGAACGGGACATGTAAAACATAAACACTGAGGAGAAGAATCGATGCTAAATTTATCAAAGACAATAATAAATAAGGAACCGCTTTAGCCAATATTACCAAAACCGGTTTGAAATGTGAAACCAATAATATTTCCATTGTGCCCGTTTCTTTTTCTTTTACAATTGAAATCGCGGTCATCAGTACGCAAACCAGCAAAAGTACCAGGGCCATGACGCCGGGTACAAAGTTGGGAGCGCCCTTCAATTCCGGATTGTAAAGCATTCTGATATCCGGAATAATTTGAAGAGGAACTGAAAAAGTTTTATTCAAGCCAGATTGATAATCCTGTACAATTGCTGAAATATAATTCGTCAACGTAGTCGCAAGATTTGGTTCTGAAGCATCGGCAATCACTTGAATTTGCGCTTTGTTCAGATGCATTAAATCCTGATTAAAGTTTGCAGGAAAAACAATGGCCACATGAATGATGCCTTTCTTAAAAGCAGGTTCTATCTGCCTGTCATCGCTGATTACATTTATTAATTGAAAGTATTTACTCGCAGCAATTTCAGAAATTAGCTTTTGTGATGAAATATCTTTCGCATTATCCACGAGTAATATTTTTGCATTTTTCACTTCATTAGTGAGCGCAAAACCAAAGATTAAAATCTGCATCACCGGCATACCAAACAGAATAAGCAAGGTTCTTTTGTCACGCAGTACGTGGAAGAATTCCTTTTTTACAAATGCGATAAACTGTTTCATTTTTGTATCTTTACTGCTATGAATACGATCGTTTTAAATGTGCCTGACAAAATAGATTTAGATGCAAAAGAAACCAGCAGATTTCTTGCAGCCAAACTTTATGAAGCCGGCAGACTTTCATTGGGACAGGCTGCTGAGTTGCCGGACTTTCAAAAACTGCTTTTGCAGAAATATTAGGTGATTACAGTGTTTCATTAATTAATTATTCTGTTTCTGAAATTCAACGTGATGCAGCAAGAATATGATGTGGTAATAAATTTATAGAGACTACAATTGCCCCCATTCACAATTGACCATTCACACCATTATTCCCCCCTTTTAGCTCCCCTTGCCAATTCATAAAACACGTCGTCCATCGAATCAGTGCTGAACTTTTTTTTCAGCTTTTCCGGCGAATCCAATGCTTCTATTTTCCCGTCCACCATTATAGAAATGCGGTTACAATATTCTGCTTCATCCAAATAGTGCGTGGTAACAAAAATGGTGATACCCTTATCCGAAGCCGCATAAATCAAATCCCAGAACTGCCTTCGGGCTACCGGGTCCACGCCACCGGTCGGTTCATCTAAAAAAACAATTTTAGGTTCATGTAATAATGCCACAGAAAAAGAAAGCTTTTGTTTCCAGCCAAGAGGCAAGGAACCCACTAATTTTTTTGCTTCGTTCTGTAAACCAAGCTGGGCAATAAGTTCATTACTTTTTGTTTTTATCTGCGCATCTGTCAGATCATATATTCCACCATAGAAACTGATATTTTCCAGAACCGTTAAATCTTCATACAATGAAAATTTCTGACTCATGTATCCAATATTTTTTTTGATGTTTTCTGTTTGTTTGTAAACATCAAATCCTGCAACAACAGCACTCCCGGAAGTCGGTTTTGATAATCCAATTAACATACGCATGGCTGTAGTTTTTCCAGCTCCGTTGGCTCCGAGAAAGCCAAAAATTTCCCCTTTATATACTTCAAAGGTGATTTCATTTACAGCGGTAAAATCACCGAAACGCTTAGTAAGCTTCTCAGTTTTTATGACTACATCCTTCATTTTTTATTTTAATAGTTTGATAAAATAATCTTCAACCGATGCCTTTATTGGTTTTATTTGAATGTTTTCAAGTCCTGCTTGTTGCAAATAATTTTTCAACTCGCCTGCAATATTATCTTCATTATTTTTTACCGACACATGTGCATATTCACCAAAAGCATAACTGCTGAGTATTTTCTGAAACTTTGAAAGGTCATTTAATAATGCAGACATTTTGTTTGCTTTCACCGCCAATAATTTATAAGGGTAAGCCGCAGAAATGTTGGCAGGTGTATCAACCGATAAAATTTTACCGGAATGGATCAATGCAATCCGATCGCACAAAGTGGCTTCATCCATGTAAGCTGTTGAAACCAAAATGGTGATATTTTGGGCTTTTAATCGCTTCAGCATTTCCCAAAATTCTTTCCTGGAAACGGGGTCAACGCCGGTTGTTGGTTCATCTAAAAAAAGCACCGCAGGCTTATGAATCAGTGCGCAGCATAACGCCAGTTTTTGTTTCATTCCTCCAGATAATTTCCCGGCTCTGCGTTTTTTAAATGGCTCTAACTGCACATATATTTCTTTGATTAAATCATAATTTTCGCGAATAGTGGTTCCAAAAACCGTTGCAAAAAAATTTAGGTTTTCTTCTACACTCAAATCAGGATACAAAGAAAATTTTCCAGGCATATAACCAATAATATTTCTTATTCGCCGGTAATCTTTCACTACATCCAAACCCTCTACTGTAGCGGTCCCTCGGTCAGGTAGCAATAATGTAGTGAGCATCCGGAATATACTTGTTTTTCCGGCTCCATCCGGACCAATTAATCCAAATATTTCACTTTTATGCACAGAAAAAGAAACGTTGTCAACAGCACTAATTTCATGCTTCTTTCCATACGTTTTTACCAAATTATTTGCTATTACCATTTTTTTAATTGACAGTGGACAGTGGACAATTGACAATTAGTTAATCTATTTTTTAAGCGATGCTTTTGTACTCTTTACTATACTAATAAGCAATCTCAAAATTTCAGCACAATCTGTCTTTATGGAATCAAATTCTTTTATACCGATAAATTCCGTATCCCTTAAAAGCATCAGCCAGTATTCCGTTTCATTTGCTTCCTTCAAAGCCACATTCATTTTATTCAGAAAGCCCGCTTTTTATTGTGCGTGCTCTGCTTCTTTCACTAAGGCTCCAATAGCTGTACCACTTCTTAATAACTGTTTAGATAAAATAAATTCTTTTTTACTTTCATTTAAAAATGTATGTAATCTGACTATCCTGATAGCAAAAGCATAAGATTTTTGGGCAATTATATTTTCCATTTCTTTATTACTATTAACTATTGAGGTTAATTGCAATTGTCCATTATCAGCTATCAATTGAATTTTACTTCTCCATACATACCAATCTTCAAATAGCCATCATTTTTAACCCGTATCTTAACAGCATAAACAAGGTTGGCGCGTTCATCTTTTGTCTGAATGGTTTTTGGAGTAAATTCTGCT
Organism: Ginsengibacter sp.; assembly: GCA_051959055.1. Lineage (GTDB taxonomy): Bacteria > Bacteroidota > Bacteroidia > Chitinophagales > Chitinophagaceae > Ginsengibacter. The sequence continues at coordinate 6,356 of JBQCFO010000602.1, forward strand.
TTGTCGCTAATCCATTCTATCGTTCCTTCATAATTTTTTGTTTTCCCGGATGTGTCATCCACAATTACTTTTACTTTTTGGCCTAATTTGACAGCACTGAATTGATTGCCCGTAATGTAAGCGCGCAAAATGATGGTGGATAGATTTGCAATAGAATAAAGCGGTTTGCCCGCTGTTGCCATTTCATTTTCTTCCGCAAATTTTGAAAGCACTGTTCCATTTACCGGATTGATAATTTTTGATTTTTCTAACTGGTCATTTAATTGTTCTATCTGAAAATAGAGTGGTTGTACATCTGCTGAAATGCCGGCCCGCTGGGTATTTAGTGCGGATGCCTGTGCTGCACCCTGTTTATAAATTGCCTTTATTTGTTCTTTTGCTGTTGCAATTTTTGCATTGATATCATCTAGTTGTTTCGGCGTGGCCGCACCTGCTTTCAACAAGTTTTCCGTACGTTTTTTTTCATTCAGAAGATAGTCCAGGTCGCTTTGTGTTACCGCTGCTTGTTGTTTAAACTGTGCTGTTTGCGCAGAAATATCAGGAAGTTTGTAGCCCATTGCTTTGGCCTGCGCTTCCAGTTGTTTTTTCTTCAGATACAATTGAGTGGTATCAATGTAGCCGATGAGCATTCCTGAATCCAATCTTTGTCCTTCATGAACATTAAATGCTTCAATGACTCCGTTTGCTTCGGCAGATATGATTGTTTCTGTTGCTTCAAATTTTCCGGAAGCGTCGTAATTATTTTTATCATCCCTGCATGATGAAAATAAAATACACAGGGGACAAAAGGCAATCGCCAAAACAAAAATGAGGATTGATGTATCTCTTTTCATCTTTTATTTTTTTCCATTAATGATTTCATCAGTAAATATTTTCTATTCGCCCAAAGTGTTCTGTTCGTTATATTCAGCGGTTAATAATTGTATTTCGTGTAATACTTTATTTTGTCTGGCACTATCTTCCGCGTTTACTTCCCGCAGATAATCACCGGAATTGATTACTCCGTTTTCCAACTGCGCCAATGCTGATTTTTTCACATTTGTTCTGAGTGAAATTATTTCATCATCCGTTTTTAAAAACGCCTGTAACTTAGTAATATCAGCACTTTGCTGCTTTATTGCCAGTTGCGTGTTGAATAAAAATGTGTTTTTCTGAACCTCGGTATTTTGCCTGCTGATGCTGATTAATTCCCTTTCATTTTTGATGGTATAAAAACCGGATAATGGAAATGAAAGCCGAAGGCCGCCAATATAAAAGGGGTCAAAATTGTTACTCAGAATATTGAAAGCAGGACGCCCATAACCACCCTGAACGAAGAAACTTAATTTGGGATTATTCTTTGCTGTGAGCAGATTATTTTGAGCATCGAAAATTTTATTCTGGTAATCATAAAGGATTAATTCAGGCCGTTTTATTTCTCCTGAGGAAGAAATATTTTCAGGTTTACTAAAAATCGTTTTTTCATTCAAAGACTTGTTGATAAATAAACCAAGCATATCCGTAAATGCTTTGCGGTTAAAATTTGATTCAATCGTTTGTTGTTCTCCTTTAAGCAATTCAGCTTTTAAAATGTCTGCGCTGCTCTGTAAAGCAGTACCATTGGCAATTTGGGCATTTATTTTATCAAGGCCAAGCTGAATGTCATTCTTTGTTAAAGCGTTTTGTTTCAACTGCTCATCAATCAGTAAAATGCCAAAATACAACTGGTTCACGCGGTTTTTTAATTGGTATAATTCCACTTCCAATTTTTGCTGGTCAACGATTGAATTTGCCTGCTGCAATTTTTTTTGTAATCTGATAACTCCCCCATCGTAAATCATCTGATTAGCTTCAGCATATATTTTGTACTGGTCCTTGCTCAAAACGCTCACACCCGGAATGGCTTTAGGGAGTTGAGTTACATCAGATTGGTAAGTTGCCTGCCCGTTAATATTGATTTGCGGTAAATAACCTTTTGAGAGATTTTCAAGGGTATATTCATCGCTTTTGGCAATCAATTCATACTGCTTTACCATTGGATAATTCTTCTTTGCCCAAACGTAACAGGAGTCTAATGTAATTGAATCCGATTGAGCTTTCGCCAGTAATGTGAATGTTATCAAAAACAAAACAGCGAAACATTTTTTCAAGTGGCAATTCATTTTTTTAACCTTTTCAATAATTAAAAGAATAAAAATCTATTTTGCTTTTAATGCAGCTTTTATCCAGGCAGGGATTAACTTTCTCCGTTCTTCAATTACCTTTTCGAAATCACTTTTATTCACAATGCCAATCGCACCAAAAGCCGGCCTGGCAATAAATGGGAATACTGTCATCCCCAAAATATTCATCAAAAAATGAACAGGATTTATATCTGGCCTTCGCGCCTGTAATTGTTGCACAAGGCTTACATTTTTGGTAATCTTTTCTATTGGCAATGTTTTATTTATCTGACCCGGCCGGCCTTTCATTTCGCTTAAAACAAAAAGTGGCAAGTCAGGATTTTCAGAAAGCATGTCAATATAATTGGCAACAATTAAATCGATCTTCGTTTCCAGTTTGGTAGAAGAGTTATTCATTATCGGGAAAAGAACGCCGAAAAATTGTTGTATCTTCTCCGACATCACCTCGTGAAATAACTTTTCTTTACTACGGAAATAATAATTTAATAAGGCAAGGTTAATCCCGGATTCTTCAGCAATATCGCGGGTTCTGGTAGCAGCAAATCCTTTTTGCATAAAGACTTTACGTGCCGCCTCTTTTATTTTTTCCTCAGTAGATGTGTCTTTTTGTATTTTAATTTTTTTCGCCATTCCTCAAATTATGTGTCAAAATCTTTTGTAAAGCTAAAACTAAAACATTGATTTAACCACGTGTTTTAATCAAATGATTAAATTTTGACAAAAAGAAACATGTTCGGAGTTGTTTTTATTGATAATAAAAGATGCAATAAACTCCAGGGCTAAATACCTTCTTACCTTGATAACCTTCAATTTCAACTCAGAACCACCTTATTACCCTTATAAATTAAGCCTGAAATCGAATCAGTAATATTCGTGAAAATAAGGTAATAAGGTTGCGTCAATAAGGTTTGACTGCTCAACTAAACACTAAATCTGAGATCATTATGATATTTATTCACTCACGCAGGAATTCCTGCAAGATTAAAATGCTTCTCAGCCATTTCTCTGATATTGTCGCCAATCGCCAGTGAGGCAGTAGCGGCAGGAGACGGTGCATTTAAAACGTGGATAGAAGTATCGCGGTATTCAATTCTAAAGTCGTCACGTGTATCTCCATCTTCGCTCAGTAGCATTGCACGAACGCCTGAACGGCCTGGTTTTATATCATCCATGGTTAAAGAGGGAACCAATCTCTGAAGTGTTTTTAAAAATAATTTTTTTGAAAAAGCCCGTCGGTATTCATTGATTCCAAAACGCATATTTTGAAAAAATAATTTCCACGTACCCCGATAGGTCAATGCATCTATTGTATCCTTCCAATCAAAATCCGTTTTGCCATAACCTTCTCTTTTGAAAGTGAAAACAGCATTTGGTCCGCATTCAATTTCGCCATTGGTCATTCGCGTAAAATGCACGCCCAGGAAGGGGAAATCGGGATTCGGAACGGGATAAATGAGATTT
>JBQCFO010000603.1:0-3737 GCA_051959055.1 Ginsengibacter sp.
AGGTGGTTGTGTGCAATCCTTTGCCGCTCCAGCCGCTTACTTCCTGCGTTTTAATGATATTTTCAGGGAAAATGGTATTGATAAAAGAAGATTTCCCGACCCCGGAATGGCCGCTCAACAAGGTGGTTTTATTTTTCAATAATTCCTTTACTTCATTAATCCCTTCGTTTTCATTGATGCTCATCGAATAAACCCGATAACCAATACTCTCATAAATACTTTTGATCTGTTCAAACTTTTCTTTCTCCTTTGATTTATACAGATCGCTCTTATTGAAAACGATGATTGCCGGTACATGATACGCTTCAGAAGCAACTAAAAAACGATCTATAAAACCAGTAGATGTTTTCGGATCTTTTAAAGTAGCCAGTAAAATACTCTGATCAAGATTGGCCGCTACAATATGATGCAAATGCTTGTTGTGAGGCGATTGGCGCGTAATATAATTTCTGCGCTCATGTATGTTGGTAATCACAATAGATTCTTCGCCATCTTCCTTGTCAATATCGACAACATCTCCTACTGCTATTGGGTTTGTCGAAGTAATGCCATCAATTTTAAACTTACCTTTTACACGCGACTTAAACTCTTCTCCGGCTTCATTTTTGACCTGGTACCAGCTTCCGGTTGATTTGTAAACTAATGCCTGCATAAGGAAAATATTGGTTGATTTGGTTTAGAGTTTTTAGAAAAGTTTAGAATGGTTTAGATTAGACTGTTTAGATTGTTTAGGAAGTTTAGAAGTTTACTGCCTTCTGCTTTCTTCTTTCTGCTTTCAGCGTTCAGCATCAAGGGAATTTTTTAAACAAGGTATATCTTAAAATAATTTCTATTAAAAGTAATGCCATTGCAGCAAAAATAAAAGGATAAAATTTTTCGGTATAGCGATGAAAGGTAGTAACCTCCACCTTCGATTTCTCCAACTGGTTTATATCGTTATAAATTTTTGCAAGACTGCTGTTATCAGTCGCCCTGAAATATTTGCCACCGGTTTCTGCCGCGATATTTTGCAACAGTTTTTCATCAATTGAAACCTTTTGATTTTGCATTACGATTCCCATGGGTGTGCTTACTGGCGTAGGCGCATAACCATCAGTGCCAACTCCTATTGTATAAACTTTTACTTTAAAAGCTTTCGCAATTTCTTTTGCCGTAGAAGGATCGATTAAGCCTCCATTGTTGATTCCGTCAGTAAGAAGAATCACCACTTTACTTTTTGATTTGCTGTTTCTCAATCTATCAACACTCGTGGCCAATCCTGAACCAATCGCCGTTCCATCTTCCAACAAACCGTTTCTTATTTGTGCAAGCTGCGATTTCAAAACATAATGATCTGTAGTAAGCGGGCATTGTGTAAAGCTTTCACCGGCAAAGATTACGACGCCAATTCTGTCATTCGGGCGATTATCTACAAAATCCATGGCTACTTTTTTGGCAGCTTCCATTCTGTTTGGCTGAAAATCCTGCGCAGTCATACTTCCGCTTACATCGATGCATAGAATGATATCTATTCCTTCACCTTCTGTTTGGGTTTCATCATACTTTACCTGGGGCCGCGCAAGTGCAACGATAATGCACGCCAATGCCAGCATTCTGAAAACGAATGGAAAATGCTGAACCGTATTTTTCCATGATCTTGAATTCGCTAATCCATGCGTAGAAGAAATTCTGATAGCCGCCACTTGTTTCTTGCCCTGGTGAAATTTCCAGTAAATCAAAAAGGGAATGATGATGAAAAGCAGCAACAGCCACGGCTGCCCAAAGGTGATATTATTGAAATAATCAAATACCATCTTCAGTTTTTTTGTTTACAATACTATTAATGGCGGTGATCATCTCTTTGGTTTGTAAAAAAGATTTTTCATTCTCGTAAGCAGGTGGAATGTATTGCGCAAATTTTACAGCATTGCCCATTCTCAGTGAACCGGCAAAGTTTGAAATCTGTTCCTTTGATAAATCAAGTCCTTTCAGCTCAATCAATAATTCATCTGTAGTAAGATGCAACTGATATGTATTTGTTTTCCTCGATAAATATCTTTTGAAAATATCCGAAAGCCGTGAATGATATTCTTTAAATTTATTTTGCAAAAGCAAATTTTCTTTTTCCAGGTCATTTAATAATTGCATGGCTTCATCATAGGGTGAAAGTTTTGATTCAAATATTTTTACGTCCTTGTTCTTTTTGAAAAATTTAAAAAGGAAAAGTATCCAGATTATCAAGAGAATAATTGCTAAAGCAACCAACGCCCATGCCCACCAGGGAAATGATTTTTTTACTTCAATAATGTTCTTGATATCATGAAAAGGCATGATGCTATCGGTCGGTGAATACGTTACATTAATAGCAATAGAATCTGTAAAAACATTAAAGGTAGAATCGCCCTCAAGAGTTGATAGGCCGAAGCCCAACGGAGGAATTACCTGCCTTCCTGAATCAAAACTTGTAAGGATGATATCCTGGCTAAAATTAAGATTTCCATTGGCGTATGAAGAGTCAATTTTATTTTTTGTGATGACGTTAAAAGTACCAATGCTGTCAGCAATTAAAAACCAGTTAAGACGATAGGTATTATCAGGCATTGAAAATTGAACATGGTAATTTATTCGTTGCCCGATGAGAATATTATTTTTATCAACAGAGGCTTTTACCGCTGGTAATTGTGCATGTGAATTCTGATAAGAAAACAGGAAAGCAACCATGAAAACAATAGGCAATCTTATATCGTTAACGCAATTCTTCAATTCGGATTAATGAGTTTTTTTTCTTCTTCTAAAAAAATTTTGCAACACTTTTACATAATCTTCATCCGTGCGGATATGCAACAATTGTGCACCGGATTTTTTAAAAATATTTTTCGTTTCAGAACTTTGATTAATAAAGTTTTGATGATAATTATACCGCACCATCGCATCTGAAGTGTTGAGCCATTGTGCTTTTCCGCTTTCCATGTCCTCAACTTTTACCATGCCTATATCCGGCAACTGGCTGTCCATTTTATCATACACTTTTAATCCAATTACGTCATGCCTGTTTCCCAAAACCCTCAAACTATGCTCATAATTGCCATCCAAAAAATCACTCATAATAAATGCTATGCTTTTCTGATTATTCGATCTTGAAAAAAAGTTTAATGCTTCACGAAGATTTGTTCCATTACGTTTAGGCGTTGCTGTCAGCAATTCACGCACAATAAAAAGCGCGTGTTCTTTTCCTTTTTTCGGTGGAATATACTTTTCTATTTTATCACTGAAAAATATAACTCCCACTTTGTCATTGTTATTGATCGCGCTGAAAGTGAGAACCGCGCCGATTTCGGTGATCAGATCTTTTTTGTTCTGATGAACTGTACCAAACAAAGAACTGGCGCTTATGTCCACCAAAAGAATAACAGTAAGTTCTCTTTCTTCTTCAAAAACTTTGGTAAAAGGATGCGCGTATCTCGCACTCACGTTCCAATCAATAAACCGGACATCATCACCGTGATAATATTCACGCACCTCGCGGAACCGCATTCCTTTTCCTTTAAACGCTGAATGATATTCACCGGTAAAAAGATGGGTGGTGATCTTCTTGCTGACGATCTCCAGTTCTCTTACTTTTTTTATAATATCGGCGGTGGTTAGAGGCAATTATTGAATTATTTTATTATTAAATTATTATTCAAATGCGAATTTGTATTATTTCTTTGTCTGTTGAGTTATATATCAGAAATCAGAAATACCTAAGGAACATTTAG
>JBQCFO010000604.1:0-3422 GCA_051959055.1 Ginsengibacter sp.
TATTCAATAATAAAATAATTTTGAATAATTCTTTCACCCCTTCACACTCTCTCAGTAAGTATGCAAAATGCGTAATGCAGAAGGTTAAAAGCTTTGAAATAAACAATCTAACAATCTAACAATTCAGCAATTCAACAATTCAACAATAATTCAATAATAAAATAATTGAATAATTCTTTCAACCCTTTCACACTCTATAAGTAAGTATGCCATTTACAATTCTTGCAGGCGCAGTATAAGGATGTTCCTCCTCTTTTCCCGGCGCCATAATATGCATCACTTTCCATCCATTTGTCTTTAAATAATCTGAAACCATAGACCGGTGGCATCGCCACCATACCGCTTCCGAACACATATACGCTACTCTTTTTTCTAATGCAATTGATTCGAGCTCTTTTATTCCTTCTCTAAATTCAGAGGTTTCCATATAATCGGCATAACCACGAAAAGCAATGTGCCTCCAGGATGTATTTTTAGAACCCGGTTTTACTTTTCTTCTGCCGCCGAGCTTTTTTATATGAATGTATTCAATTCCTTTTTCAGGAAAGGTATTTTCAAGTATTTCTTTATTAAACTGCGGAAATTTTCGTGACCCCGGAAAGCTTCTGATATCTGCTACCACTTGTATTTCAAAAGAACGCAACATTTCCAATAACTCTTCAAAAGTGCGGGTTGAATGGCCGATTGTCCATATTATTTTATTTTTTCCTGATTCTTTCTCCATAATTTTTTCGTTACAAAAAATACAAATTCAGCTTATTTCTTTGTTTGCTGCCTGATGAATATATTGCCGTTGCGTTTCTTCAAAATGTGAATTTTCAGGCTGCGTAATACAAATTACCAACACAAATAAAATAAGTATCAAAGGCAATACAGGCAAAAGAGTATCGCCCCGGTATTCTATCCATCCGGTAAAAACTGCGGTTAATCCATAAGCCAAAAAAACAAAAACCTGTAGTTCAATCCGTTGTTCTAAATTTTTTGTTACCGGCAATTGAGGTAATCCATTTTTTACCTTTTTTTTAAATCCATTTCGCAAACCGCTTACAGCGCTCATTCCAATACTTGTAATCGTTCCGGTGATAAAAGTTGTTACTACCCCGGGAATATTCAAATGCCGTATAGTTGCGCTTTGTATGCCCATTGCAATGGCAGATAATAAGATGGAAATATAAAGGACCGGATTTTGAAGCGGCGTACCTCCATCAAACCACATAAGAGCAAGAATAAAAATAATAAAACATTCAACGCCCACACTTAAAGTGATATAGTACGACCATCCCTTTTTTTGATTCTCGACTATTAATGCCCCCACAAAAGCTCCGGTAAAAAATCCTGCTAATGCTGCCAGCGAATGCAAAGATGAAGCGAGTTTTCGCTGACCAATAGAAAGTCCGAGCAGTATAGTGTTTCCCGTCATGTTTGCAGTAAATACATGATCCAACCGGTAATAACTCATTACATCAATACTACCGGCAACACTGGCCAGCAATATGAGCATGATATCAAACCATACTGATGATGTGTGATGAATCTTGCTTTTCATAAATCATAACCGCGCTTTTGTTTTAAATTTTTTCGAAAAAAAAAGTTGTTCCTCATTTTGTGTGAAAAATAAAGTGATAAGGTGAATCGAGACTGCTACTAAGGTAATAATGTTGCCTGCCAGCCTTTTGTAAAACTGTATAATTAAAACCTTATTAGCCTTAGTAATAATGCGAGTACCAGGAATTAAACCTTATTACTTTATGTTCTTTTGTTTCCACTATTTTTGACGAAGCACCAAAAAAAGAAAAAAATTATGAGCAAACAGGCGGAATTTTTTTTCTAAAGATTTTAAGGGTGCCCTTCTTTTCGTGCAAGCTCACCTTCATCCAAATCTTCATCTTCATCCGGTTGAAAATCCGGATCCTTTTCGATATCTTCTTCCGCCTGCTCAAACGCTTCTTCTGTGTGTTCGCTTTCGTCATCAGGATTTTTTTTCGGGTCTTTGCTTTTTTCAGGAAAATTTCTATCAGGCAACATATTTTTCAGTTTTATAATAAAACTATTAAATATTGTGCCAGCCTTTGTTTCAGACAAAGGATAAAGCAAGTTGTACAGCCGGCTTTGTAAATTGAGTATAAACCGGAATTTCTTTCACCATTTCATTTATACAAATATGAAACACTTCACTCTCGTGGTAACGGGATGCCACGATTACCTTCACATTTTCAGCATGAGCATTAAATAATTGCTGCACCAATTCGGGAGAATTATTATTTTTTGAAAGATGCGATAATAATAAATGGCTCATAAAATGTGGCCTGTGTTCAATAAAAAGTTGGAGTGCCTGTTTATTGCTCAAATGGCCTAACCCGCCACGAATTCTTTTTTTCAGATGAAAAGGATAATTGCCTTTGTCGAGCATTTCCTCATCATAATTGGCTTCAAGAAAAGCAGCGTGGCATTGTTGAAAATATTTTTTCAAATGTTTACAGGGAACACCAATATCTGTAAAAATGCCTACACAAATATCGTTAGATGAGACAACAAAACTGTAAGGATCACTTGCATCGTGAAATTTTGGAAAAGGTGTAATGGCTAATTCACCAATTGATATAGCTTCATGCGCTATAAAATTTTTGAATAAGTGTTCTTCAAAATCCAATCCCCCCCGACGCATCGTCAATGGAGTAATATAAACAGGCAATTGATATTTTTTTACCAAAACCGGCAGGCCTTTTATATGATCTGAATGTTCGTGAGAAACAAAAACCGCCTTTACCTTTTCGATCAATAATCCAAGGCGCTTCATTCTTTTTTCGATTTCCCTGCAAGAAATACCGGCGTCTATCAATACCGCGTCGGTATTGTTTCCTACATAGTAACAATTTCCGTTGCTGCCGGAATTTAAAGAAGTAATGAATAAAGACATTGTGGCAAAGGAAAGAATTTTGAAATAGAAAAAGCTGAAATTTCTTTGCTTGCTGCAAAATTTTTTGAAAAATATTTAGCTACTTCGTCAAAAATAGTGGAAAGGAAAAAACATAAGCGTTTTCTCATCATTGAAGTTAATAAGGTTCAATTCATTTACTAGCCGGATTATTACTAGGTTAATCAGGACAATTATACTGTTTTGGGAAAAGCATCGCACCTTATTACCTTAGTAACAGAATTGCAAAATCTCTAATTTACCCTATTACCTTATTTTCCACTGAAAATGAGGAAGAACGAATATTTATCATCGTCATAAAACTATAAAATGAGCCTTTTATTAAACAGAAACACATTTGGAAGCGCCACCAATAAAGGAAATGTTCTTTCAAAAGAAGAAGCAAATGAATTATTAAACGATTGGGTAAAAAACGACAAATTAAAGCTGCACATGAAGCAAGTGGGGCATCTGATGAAAAGCTGGGCTGCGGAAAAAGAACATCTCA
>JBQCFO010000605.1:0-2421 GCA_051959055.1 Ginsengibacter sp.
TCTATTTCCGGATTTACACACAACATTCCTGTTGCAGCTTTTGACAGTAAAGGGATAAATAACCCGATTTTTGGTTTACAGTTTCACCCCGAAGTTTATCATTCTGCAGAAGGCAAAAAAATAATCCGGAATTTTTTGGTGAATGTCTGCAAATGTAATCAGGACTGGACTCCGGCTCATTTCATCAATGACACAGTTGCTTCAATAAAGCAAAACATCGGCGACAAAAAAGTAATTATGGCTTTGAGTGGCGGCGTGGATTCTACCGTTGCTGCTACTTTAATTCATCGTGCTATTGGCAAAAATTTGTATGGAATTTTTGTAGATAACGGCGTATTGCGCAAAGATGAATTTGAACAGGTGATTGAATCATGCAAAAGCATTGGATTAAATATTAAAGGCGTAGATGCAAAAAATTATTTTTATAAAAAACTCGCTGGAAAATCGGATCCCGAAGAAAAAAGAAAAGCAATCGGGAAAAGCTTTATAGAAATTTTTGATGAGGAAGCACATAAAATTGAAGGCATTGAATTTTTGGGCCAGGGCACCATTTATCCCGATGTAATCGAATCTGTCTCTGTGCATGGGCCTTCCGTTACCATCAAGTCGCATCACAATGTGGGGGGCCTGCCTGAAAGAATGAAACTTCAATTAATAGAACCGCTGCGTTCCTTGTTCAAAGATGAAGTAAGAAAAGTAGGTGCAGAACTTGGGATTCCTTCTTCTCTTTTAAACAGGCATCCTTTTCCAGGGCCAGGATTGGCCATCAGAATACTGGGAGAAGTAACAGAAGAAAAGGTTCAGTTATTACAAAAAGCGGATGCGGTTTATGTGAATGCTTTGAAAAAATTTGATTTGTATGCAACGGTATGGCAGGCTGGTGCTATCTTACTACCTGTAAAAAGTGTGGGGGTAATGGGCGATGAAAGAACGTACGAATTTACGGTTGCTCTTCGCGCAGTCACTTCAGTAGATGGAATGACGGCAGACTGGGCACATCTTCCCTATGATTTCCTGGCTTACGTTTCCAACGAAATTATTAATAACATTAAAGGAATTAACCGTGTGGTTTATGACATCAGTAGTAAGCCACCGGCGACAATTGAATGGGAATAGATTGCTTAGGTCTGATACGATATGTACGATGTACGATGTAAGAATTGAGAATTAAGAATTATGAAGAAATACTTTTTGTCTTTTATTGTCCTGTTTGTTTTTTTTCCAACACACAATTTATTTGCCCAGGTAAATTATTCTGCAGTAAATAAAACTTATCGTGTAGCCATTTTTGCACCGCTTTATCTTGATTCAGCTTTTAGCGGAAACAAATTAAAACAAGAAAAAACGCTTCCATCATTTACCCTTGCCGGAGCAGATTTTGTGCAGGGTGCGCAAATTGCTTTGGACACCATAAATCTGAAAGGCCAACATGTAGAAGCTTTTATTTACGATTCGAAGTCTGCAACAGAGCCGCTTTTATCATTAATAAAAAATAAAAAATTAGAAAATATTGACCTGATTATCGGATCGGTGAAAGAGCCGGAATATAGTATGCTTGCACAATTTGCGGTACAAAGAAATATTCCATTCGTCTCGGCTACTTATCCTAATGACGGACGCATCAGGCAAAATCCTTTTTTATTAATTGTCAATTCTACCTTGAAAGCACACTGTGAAGGTATTTTTAGTTACCTGCTTCAAAAACATGGAACGGATAATATTTACCTGGTAAAAAAGAAAAATGACAACCGGATTGATAATTATTTTAAGGAAATTAATTGGGTAGATGGCAAGCCGCTTTTAAAAATAAAGACCATCATGCTGGATAGTTCTATTTCTTCTGCCGGATTAAGATACCTCGTTGATACGACGAAACCTATCGTAATAATCGGAGCCAGCCTTGAAGAAACCTTTGCTCAAAAATTAGCAGATGCATGTTATCCTATTCAAAAAACAAATCCATTTATTTTTATCGGAATGCCGAATTGGGATGGTTTTACGAGTTTGTATAAAAAAGATGCTTATAAAGATTTTCCCATCCGATATACTACTCCACATCATGATGTAAAAAATAATGGCTTTAAAGATTACCTGAATGATAAGTATTTTCATTTGTATCGCACCGAACCAAGCGATATGGCTGAAAAGGGTTTTGAAACTACTTATGATTTTATTTCCATTCTAATAAATCACCCTGAAAGTTTTATGCAGAATATTAACGATAGCACATACGCTCCTTTGCATGATTTTAAATTCCGCCCGGTATTTACGGAAAAAAACAAATCTATTCCTGATTATTTTGAAAACAAACACCTTTTTATCATGCAAATTCTGAATGGTAATATTGTGAGGGAATGGTAATATTGGTTGAGGGTTCAAAGTTGAAGGTTGAAGGTTCAAAGTTGAAGGTTCAAAGCATTC
>JBQCFO010000606.1:0-6270 GCA_051959055.1 Ginsengibacter sp.
GAAGCAAGTATAATGACTGATCAGGTATCGAGTAGTCGCTTTTTAAAATAAAATCCCTAAAAAGATAGTCTATTTTGCCAGCGGCTGCTGCATAATAAAGATTACCGGGATTTGCTGCTATGTTAATCCCAGTTAAAGAAATATTTTTTACAGTAAGTTCCGAGTAATCAATGAAAGTGCGTCCGATTCCTATTTCTTCTATTGCTAATAGTATTTTTTGAGCTTTAGAAATCGAATCTTTTGATAGTCCATTACGCTTCATAAAGGCATATAACTCATCAGAATTATTTAATCCATTTATTTGTTGTTTAAGCAGATCTATCGAATCCTTCAGTAATTTTTTTCCTTGCTTCAGTAAAGTACCCTCGCTGTTTAATTCTTTTAATAATTCCGCCAGCTCTTGCTTTTTGGCATTAATCTTTTCAATGCAGCTACTATCTTTTTTAGGTCTGACTTCCTGTAGTTTAGCATCGTCCCTCAAAAGTTTATTTGCAGAATCAATACTTTTTGATTTGAAAGATTTCCAGATGTCCGGCAACGCGCCTTTGCCTTCTTTGATCGTAAAAAGGCTTCGTTTTGTTTCACTCAATTCCGAAAACTCCCCTGCTCCTTTTTTAGGAAAATCAGGCAGATCCACTCGCATTCGATTAGCGGTATTGATATTCAGGCTTCTTTCTTTTTCTTCTATTATTTCCTGGCTTCTGGCGGGACTGTTTATCCACGCTTGTATTTGTTCAGCCTGCCATTTATGCTCATTATAAACTTCTTCGCTTTTTTTTAAGGAACTTACATCAGGTAAGATCTCTGTGTTTTTTTTCAAATCTTCCTTAATACTTTCTAATAAAACTCTTCGGCTATATCCCATCCTTACATCAGTAACATTTTTAAAGTAGGAGGAATTACTATTGCGGTTGCTGATGGTCATGGTTATTGGATATTTATTTTTAATTAAAAAACTCAAATTGGTTTGTATTAAGTTTTGAACCAGATCGTTTTGAGCAAAGGGTGTATCCAGGTAGCTACGATAGGAAAAGTTATATAATACGTTACCATGGATTTTTAAAAGTGAATTGTGCTCTAAATCTTTATGCAATCCTGTTATGGGGGCATCTAATGGTTTTTTATAAAAAACGAACAGAACAGAATTCTTACAAACGTGAGAAAGTACCGATACTTTTATACTATCATTTATATAAAAGCCCTGGCTATATAAATTTCCGGAATCACTTTTCGAATCTGTCAGCCGGATAATTTTGCCAGTTTGTTGAGAAAAACATAAGGATGCAAACAATATCATTGGCAGTAACAACCCAAATACTTTCATCAAATCATTCCATTTGACTTGAACAGTCAGAATAGCTGGTTTGTTGTCAAAGCCTGTAAAAAGAAATACGCTCAATATATGGTATTTACTAATTCTCATGGTCAGTATTAGTGCAACGGAAAGTTTCGGACATTAATTTGTTACTTTCAACCATTGCTATCAACTCAAAAAATTTAATTGTTTTTATTTTTTTGAGCCTTTTCCAGTTCTACAATTTTTTTTGCCTGTTCATCAAGCCTTTTGTCTTGATCAATCAGCAACAACGTCAGCTCTTCAATTTTCTTTAATAATATGGCCTGATTTTCTACTAAATCCACTCCATTCATTTTCACTTCTGACGCGGAAGGAACACCGGGAAGGTGATTATTTAGTTTGATGTATGATTCTATTTCCTGTAACGAAAGCAATGGATAGCCTTGTTGAAAAACATAATCTGGCCAATTCGCATATGATTTTACTTTTATTTTATTAAAAATGGCATCCCCATTAACTGCGAACTTGTAACCCTTTGTGTCTGAAGTTCCAATTCCCACGCTTCCGGAAGTATTGTTGTAAATGTTGTTGTCTGCGAAGCTCCAAAAACTTGATGCAAAAGTGTTGTTGCCACGAAGTTTTATTCTGATTGTATCCTGTGCATTCGTACTTAATGAATACAAAATGATTACTGCAAAAGAAATTTTTTTCATTATTGTTATTTTAAACTTTTTTATTTTTGATTTTCAGCATTTCAGAAGAATATCAGCTATTAATAAACAGACCACCCCTTGGATTCCAATGAACTGATAGCCGCCATTCCTAATGGCCCTGGCTCGGCACTCGTTAATTGCCACATATGTAATTCTTTACCACCTTCGTTAAATGTCAAACTATCTATATACATCAGTAATTTATCCATCTGTGCAGAACTCAAATAATTGTCAGAAAACCAGAGGTATTTTATAGTGGGTGCGAAACCATCTGAATAAGACCATACTTTCATTCCTGTCCCTTCAACGTCGAGTTCAGTAATTTTGGTGAACAGATTGGCATTATGAAATGCAGATATATTGCAATGATCGCTTCGGTCAATACCCGCATTGAACACATCTATTAAAGAATAATCATTAAAAGTAAAACTGACATGATAGATACCGGGAGTTGAATAAGTATGTTCCGGTTCATAGTTAGAAGTTCCTGTAAAACTTTGTACTGTGCTTCCATCTCCCCAGTTTATTGTCATTTCTATATCGGCTGTCCCGCTGACGTAGAATTTTAGATAGGTGTCATTATTTGAATTATCAATAATCAGATTAAAGTTAGAATCAGAAACATCGTCAACTATTGCCAACAACCTGTTGTTCTCGGCATTTGGTGGTAATTTGTAAATATCTCCGCTAACCAGTCCATATTTTATAGCAGTGTCCTGTGTTGCATAGGTAGAAACATTTGCCAAATTCAGATTGGCCATTTTTATTTTGTTTCTGGTAACGTTACCATTATCTGTAACATTCTGTAGATCTTGTTGAGGTCCAGAAAAAGTGGCTGCGTTTCCACCTTCAAACAAAAATACTGTACTATCACCATTTGCTTTCTTTATTGAATAGCTGGTGTCGGATAATTGCTTTGCAGTATGATAAGCAAGTGGGTCGGTGCTCTGGCTTAAGGCAGTACATGATAATGCGAGGAAAAATAAAAGAATCTGAATTGTTTTCATATTGGTTATGCTTAAATTTGGGAACGGATGACACAGCAACTTGTTTCTACTGTTACCTTTAAGGCCCCACGTATCCCTTCTCCTTTGCGACGAAGCTTATAACACTTTGATCGCTAAAGGAATTTTGAGGAATTTAAAATTTAGCCCGGATGTTTTTTGTCAAGTAGTTTTACTCCTGATACTTGTTTAAGTGAGTGAAGTTTTGCTGAGGAGAGAAACAGTAAATTTGCCTCTCTCGTAACGGGAACAGAAATAGCAGGAAGTAAATTTTTTTCATAAACAGGATTTTAAAGTTTATAAATAGGATTCTCATTTGAATCTCAAAGCGCCTGGTAAAAGCATTGTAAGTATTGTGAGAATCGGTACTATAATATATTATGCGGTTAGGGGGTGTTCCGAATTCCAAGAGCAATAATAATCTGAAAATTTTGCTTATGCAAGTTTTTTTAATATTTTTTTTGGATTTTTTTAACAGTTAATATGTTTCCCTATGTGATACACCTAATAATCATTAAATATTGAGTTTAAGTAAGGAAATAAGCATTGACAAATGTGACCGGGCTAAAAAAATTTTAGCAAAAGATGAAGCTAAGGCCGCGATTCGCAATGACGAACATGAGGATTTTTACCCTTTCTGAATTATAATTGTTTAAGGAAGGCGATTCGCAATGAAGTGACAAATCGGTTTTACATTTCTAAACAGCAGATTGCCAGATCGTCTAAAAAGATTTGGATAAATAGAGATCACGGAAGGGCCCGCAATCATGCGACGGGTCCTCTTTCTGAATGAGATTGCTTCATCGTCAGAGCATTTTAGTAAATGATGTATGTGTGCAAGGCGATTGGCACTGGCGTACTAAAGATGATTAAGTAAGGCGATTCGCAATGACGGAAGCGAGGTCAATTCTCATCAAATCCTATCAATCTGAACTTCCCGCTTCCAAAATAATTTTTTTTAAATCATTTCAGGAGTGTTTAATCAAGCAGAAATTCGCGCACCTCATCTTCGCAGATTCCCGTGTACCGGCAAAACTCCTTTACGGTTACAAAAGCGTCTTTTGGCTTTTTGTTTTGCTCACGGATGCGCTGGAGCAGCTTTCTTGCTGCCCTGGTTTTTCTGCCTGTAATATTTTCCACATCCTTTGCATAGATCACGATGCGCTTTGGCATCTTTTTCGGCAAATGCAGCATAAATATTCAGTGCCTTTCAGGTCCTTTTGGGGACTTATCGGCACCAATGACACTCCGGATTTCCCGGAATGAATTTACAAAGCTAATCTTGTTCTGCCATTGCGCAAACATCATGATGAAAGGCCTTTACAGGATGTGCCTCCAAACACCCTAATTATTTTATCACATTTAAAAAATTAAATCATGGCTCAACAAAAAGGAATTCTTCCCGTAAAAGGTACCATTGGAAATCTGACCTTCTATAAATCGAAAGATGGTTTCCTGGTACGCGAAAAAGGAGGCGTAGATGCAAAGCGTATCGCCACCGATCCCGCCTTTCAACGCACCCGTGAAAACGGCGCCGAATTTGGAAAGGCCGGCAAAGCAGGTAAATTATTAAGAAATGCCCTGCGGTCATTATCACAAAACGCGTCTGACAGCAAAATGGTCGGCCGTCTTACCAAGCAAATGATGGAGGTAATTAAAGCGGACCTCGTCAACAGCCGTGGATCACGCAATGTTATTGAGGGAGAGGTGGAATTGCTGCAGGATTTTGAATTCAATATTCACGGCAAATTATCAACCTCCCTGTATGCGCCTTATACCACTGCTATTGACCGCGTGACCGGTGTTTTATCAGTACAGATACCGTCCTTTATTCCGGCCAATATGGTTGCGGCTCCGGCAGGGGCTACCCATTTTAAAATCAATGCTGGGGGCGCAGAAATTGATTTTGAAGGAAACCGCTTTGTGGTTGAGACTCAAAGCACTGCTGAATTGCCATGGGATAATGTACTCACAAATGCCATCACATTATCGGCTTCGGTTACAGCAAACAGCTCACAGCCTCTGTTCCTGGTTTTGGGTATTGAATTTTGCCAGGAGGTAAATGGCTCCATGTATTCTTTAAAAAACGGGGCCTTTAATTCATTATCCCTGGTGAAAGTTTCCGGACAATAATTTTTTCAATCTAAAAACCAATTTATGAACCCGGAGCTTATCAGAACCTATTTTCCAACGGGCACAAATGGGATCCTGCTCTTAGACGGAGCTGCCATCTGCTCAACCATAGAGCTGCCATGGAAAAACAATCAATCCCAGATATCCTGTGTCCCTGAAGGAGAATATAAGTTGAAAAAAAGATACAGCCCTCGTTTTAAATGGCATCTGCAGCTAATGGATGTTCCCGGCCGGCATTTGATATTAATACATCCTGCTAATGATGCTCTGAATGAACTAATGGGCTGTATCGCTCCGGTTTGTGTATTGACCGGTCCCGGAAAAGGAAACTTCTCAGTATTAGCCTTTAAAAAAATCACGTCGCTTCTGTTTCCTCTTTTAGAAAGCGGAAGCGACATTTTTCTAACGATCAAAAACAAATCAATATGAAACAAATCATTAACAGGCTTCAGCAACCTACTCCGCCCTTCTTTCAAAAAATAAGAAACATCGGGCTGGCGATAGCGGCGGTAGGAACGTCGGTACTGGCTTCGCCGGTCGTGTTACCAGTGCTTGTGGTAAACATTGCCGGTTACGTGGTCGTGGCAGGCGGGGTCATGTCAGCCGTTGGCCAGGCAGCAATGAAAAAGGAGGAAATTTAACCGATGACTGATCAGCACTTTACGGGCCACACAACTTATGGTACCCTGGGTGGTATCATCACCATCCTTATCGTCAATATCAGCGCGGGAGATCTGCTGAGAACTGTGGTGCTCGCAGCAGTTGGAGCGGTCGTTAGCTTATCAGTCTCCCTTGGATGCAAATATTGCCTTCGGAAGTGGCGAAAATAAAAAGCTTTCTTTTATGGCTGTCGCAGAAAAAATAAAAACCTGTGGCAGCCTTTTTTGTTTGCCACCAATTACACGAATTTAACGAATAACTGCGGTTTTTTTTTGCCACTGATTACACGGATTTGCACGGATTTTTGGCTACGGATTACAGGAATTAACATCCATTTTTGGCTGCGAATTGCACGATTTTCACAAATTAGAAGATTTAGAAGGTTTACCCTTCGGCACCTTAGCCGGTTAATAAAAAAAAGGTGTTTCCACCCTATTTTACTTCAAATATCTTTTGCATCTTG
>JBQCFO010000607.1:0-2340 GCA_051959055.1 Ginsengibacter sp.
TCACCGACCAATACGGCAGTATCAATGCGCGACGTTCCTACAACTACCGGTAGAATGTTCATGCTTTTCCATGACCAATTTAGAGGCTATCCATTCATGAAATCCCTGTTTGAGACAGTAGCTTTACCCGCGTAATCAAGAATTGTATCAAAAGTAAACTTGAAAATGCAAGTGGTTTCAAAAAATCGTTGTATCAAATAACATATGAGCTGGAATCTAAAAAGTACCATTTGCAACGAAACTCATCAAAATCTAAAGAGCGAAGCTCTCTTGCGTTTAAATTAAAGAAACCTGAAACCTTACAGAACCGGAATATGCCGAAAATCCGATCAAAGAGTAGGCACAAATAAATCAAAATTATGGCAGACAAAAATCACGAATTCGTAATCAGATTTGAGGGAGTGAATCTCTCGAAAGAAGCTTCAGAGCGCATTCAAAATCGTATTAACGACCTTTTAGTTAAGGAGCTTTCAGAATCCGGTGCGGTAGGAGCGAGTGCGGATGGAGATGATAATTATTGCGGCATATACATTCCGCATAAATGGATCGGGAGACAAATTTTAGTTGCGAACTTAAGCCGGTTACAAGAAGTTGCAAAGGAACAAACTCTGGGTTCTGCTATAAGGGTTGAAACAAGAAGCGTTTAAGATGGAAGCCGAAGAATCAAAGCTATGTCCGAGTGCAACCTGTAGCAAAGGCGCCAGCCTGTTAGGTGTCGTGCAGGGTAACCATACCGTAGCCCTGCTCGATACGCCGGTAAAACTAACTGAAGCGTTTATTGAAAAAGCGCATCAACAGGGTGAGCCTGAAAAGCGTTTCAGGTTTGCTGACAAGTGCATCAAAAGTGGCTGCAGCCAATGGACGGGTAAAAGTTGCGGAATCATGAATGAACTGGCAGCTTCTAATCCTTCAATAAAAAGCGATGATGATGATTTACCGGCCTGTTTTATCAGGCATACCTGCAGATGGTACAGCCAGGAGGGAGGCAAAGCCTGTAAAATATGTCTGTTTGTGGTGACCGAATCCAGGGATTAATGAAAACTCAGCACCTGGGCGTTCAGGATTGAACGAGCCAGTTGTTGCTGTTCACCGAAGGAAAGCGCGGTGGCTTCACCAACAACACGAATTGAACGAAACCCCTGTCTTTGAATCAGAATTAACTAAGCAATGATCAACAGATCTTCTCAGTTTTTGACTGCAACTGCTGTGAATTCCATTAAATTTTGTTATTGGTGAGCCCGTCGCTTCAAAGGCTACACTCAACACCAACTGTGGTGAGAAAACAGAAGCTTTTATTGCGGATACAAATAAAGTAACGCTTATGCACCAGTTGCGAGACACGGAAAAGCGCGGAAAGACCACAACCAACAAAAAAATATTCATCTATTGGACCTCCAAACAATACTACATGAAAAAGATAGTACTGGCAATTTTCGCACTAAGTTTTGGCCCCGTATTGAATTTGCGGGCACAGAGCGGCGATGAAATTGCGATAAAAAACGTAGCTACCAAATTTGAAACTGTTTTCAATCAAAAAGATGCAAAGGAAACTGCAAAGTTTTGGGCTGAAGATGGTGACTTTATAAATTACTTAGGAGAACTCTTGCATGGACGTGACGAAATTGAAAAATATTTCCGGGCCGCTTTTACCCGATATTATCAGACTGCACACAATAATTTGTTCGAGCCAACAATCAGATTTTTGACGCCAGGTATAGCGGCAGTAGATGTAAAGTGGGAGGTAACAGGTGCTACATCTGCTGACGGAAAGCCGAAAGCGGCCTTTAAAGGAATTATGGTTTGGACGATGACTAAAGAAAGTGGCGATTGGTTTATTAAAATAATGCACAACGTCACTTTACCGGAATGAAAACTGCATGCTCGCGCAGTCTCGAAACTTGTACCCGCGGATTACTAAACCATTATCTTTCGAACATTATCTTAGTTTACACATAACGGATTTAACTTTTAAAAAATTGTCAATCTAATATGCTCCAGCAAAGCAACAAATAACTGGCTTTTTTAACTCCGAAAAAAAAGTTATTCTGATATCCAAAACAATCCTAACTTAGATTTTCAAATCCGGTCATACTCTCTGACAGCACTTACTTCCCCCTGGCTTAGGCTCCTCTTTTCAAAATATTAAAATACAAAATCATGAAAGCAATTTTATTTCTTCTGATTTGCCCGTTGTTTTACATCTCCTGTACCAATTCTTTGGCAAACGAAAACCGGAAAATCAAAACACCTCCGCCCACCGAGCGCATTCCTGTTACCGATAACTATTTCGGAATGAAAGTGACGGACAATTATCGCTGGCTGGAAAATATGAAAGATTCA
>JBQCFO010000608.1:0-7886 GCA_051959055.1 Ginsengibacter sp.
CGATGATGAATATTCCCCGGCATTTCTTTTTGGATACTGCTTTGGAACATATCGCTTACCAGGACAGGGCTTTTCCTATTGGGGAAGGGCAAACAATCTCTCAGCCTTATACGGTCGCTTTTCAAACGCAACTTTTAGATATTTCACCTTTTCAAAAAGTTCTTGAAATTGGAACGGGAAGTGCTTACCAGGCAATGGTCCTTGCCGAAATGGGTGCTTCAGTTTTTACTATTGAAAGACAAAAAAGATTATTTGATTCCAATAAGTCTTTTATTCTCAGAAAGAAATATCCTGCCATCAAATTTTTTTATGGAGATGGTTTTGAAGGCCTTCCCACTTATGCACCTTTCGACAAAGTAATTATCACGGCTGCAGCTCCTTTTATTCCTCCAAAGCTAATTGAGCAACTGAAACCAGGCGGCAAAATGGTGATTCCTGTTGATGATAACGGTTCACAAAAAATGATGCGTATTACAAAAAATGAAGACAGCACATTAGAAGAAGAAACCTTTTCAGATTTTTCATTTGTGCCGATGTTGAAGGGGAGGAGTTGATGGTGGTGAATGGTGAGTTGTGAATGGTGAATGGTGAGTGTTCGTGTGTATGGATTAGTGTCAACAAAAATGACTGATGTCTGATTTTTTGATGTTGGATTTCAAAGTGAATCACGAAAATTTCTGGACAAACCTTGAACCTTCAACCATCAACCATCAACTTTCTACAATTTAATATTTATCGCTGCTATAAAATTCGTTCCTGCCATTGGGAAATAATAATTTTCTACAGCTAATTCTCCACCTGAAATATAATTGTATGTATATCCGCTGGATTCATACATTTTATTGAAAACATTATTTACTTTAAAAACAAAATTCACTTCTTTACATATTTTCTTCATCAATGTGTAAGAGAATTTTACATTCTCCACAAAATAGGGATCTACGCTTCTGCTGGTGTGGGAAGTATTATCCAAAAACTGCCTTCCTACATATTTTGATTCAAAATTTATTGCGCCATTTTTTACAGGAATTAAATTAATAGAAGCAGCACCCACTACATCCGGTGAAAAAGAAATATCAGTATTGTGATAAATATTTTCTTTCTGCAAACCGTTGTCATAGTCATCAATAAATTCTGTAAAAGTTTTTATTTTATTTTTACTGAAAGAAATATTTCCGGATATATTTAACCATTTGGAAAAAAGAGCTGCGCCTTCTAATTCAATTCCGGCGCGGTAACTTTCAGGTGTGTTGGTACGCGCATAAGCTCCTACATCATTTATTTTTCCTGTATTTACCAGTTGATTATGGTAATACATGTAATAAAATGTAGCGCCATAATTAAATAACTTTTCTTTCTTTTCTATTCCAAATTCTGCGTCATACAATATTTCGGGTTTGGGAATTTGATTGATTCCTGCTTCAAAATCATCCCGGTTTGGTTCTTTGGCGGCAATCGAAAAAGAAAGATAGGCTTGGTAATTATTTCTGTTAAAAGATATCCCCGCTTTTGGATTAAAAAAAGAATAATTTTTGTTTACAAAAATTTTTGGATTATCATCAAAGCCGTCAATTTTATATTTTATAAAATGGCCTTGTAAATCTACAAATCCTGTAAATCCTATACCAAACGATTGCATCAGTTTTGCATAAAGATTCAAATCGTTTTTTTGTGCCGGAGCATTAAAATAGGTATAGTTTGCCGGAAAGCCTTGCTGCGCCCAGGTTACAATATCATAATGCTTTCCGTCGTATTCTGTATAACCGCCGCCAAAAGTTATCTGCATTTTATTTTTATGATATTGCAGGGAGAAAATAGAACCATAAAAATAATTATCCAACCACAACCTGCGAATTAAATCTGTAGAAGTAATGGTATCTGTTCCGTTAATAAAATCCGTAAGTTTATAATCGCTGAAAGTCTGATCTGCCCTGTATTCTTCATAATATCCCTTGCCCCTGGTCAGAAAAGCGGCGATATTATAACTAAACAAAGAATTGATTTTATGATTGTAAAAAAGCTGGTAATGGGTTTGAATATAATTATCAGTTTCGTTGGCATATGGCGCTCCTGGTTTTTCAGTGCCTGCTGGATTATAAGTGCGGTCGCTGTCGAGAAAACTTTCAGGCACACCATACCATGCCTGATACGTTTTTTCTTTTCCACTGATTAGATTGAAACGCAAAGAACTTTTATCATTGATGTATGCTGCACTAAAATAGAGGGATTTTAAATTGGAAGTTGCACGATCAATATAGCCATCACTTGAAATCCTGGAAACTCTTGCGTCAATTAAAAAATGATTTGCAAGTAAACCTGTTCCCACTTTTAAGGTGTTTTTCCAGGTATTAAAAGAACCAAAGCTATTGTTTAATTCCAGATATTTTTCTTTATTTACTTCGTTGGTAGAAAGATTTATGGTTGCTCCAAAAGCTCCGGCGCCATTGGAAGACGTGCCCACACCACGTTGTATCTGAATCGAATTTAATGAGGAAGCAACATCAGGCAGATCCACAAAAAAAGTGCCCTGGCTTTCTGCATCATTATAAGGAATTCCATTGAGTGTTACGTTTATCCTTGATGCATCTGTACCACGAATATGGATTCCTGTGTAGCCTACACCATTTCCCGCATCAGAGTTCACCACAACCGAGGGCGTTTGATTTAAAATGAAGGGAAGATCTTGCCCGAAATTTACATTCGCTATTTGAGCTTTACTCAAATTAGTTTTGGTAAAAGGCGCTTTATCCGCAGCTCTTATGGAAGTAATTTCTATGTTTTCCAACATAAGCGTATCACCCAGTTTATGCCTTGAAGTATCTTGCGCATTTGTGGTTAAAATTAAAATGACTGCCAAAAAAATTAATAGAACTTTTTTCATGTTTGTAATTTTTAGATCAATACAATGCATGAAAAAGAAGGCGGGTAAAGGTTTTGTCCTCCCTTCGCAGGCATTATCCTGATCAGGTCTGCGGGTATTTTCTCAGCAATCGCGTCATTTGACGAAATGCACCCCGGTATTTTTGTTTTGAAATGCAAAGATAATAAAGATGAAGTTGTTTTATGAAAAAACAATTTTTATTGAATACAAATTCTATTTTTTTGTTTGTTTACTGTAAAATCAATTCGAAGTATGATGTAATTCATCCATTGAACTTTATTTTTTTGAATCGGTGTACTGTTTGCAAATAGGATAATTCATTTCTCACAGATAACTGTAACTTTTGCGCTATAATTTCGTTACACCAAAAAACAACATTATGAAAGCCTTTTTATTAATTCTTTTTACCGCATTTTTCCTTCAGTCATTTTCACAAACGATTATTAATGATAAAAATGCTCAGGTCAGAAATGTCAGTTCCTTTAATGCCATAAATGCTTCCGGCGGGATAGATATTTATTTATCACAAAGTGATGATTATGCTTTGGCAGTAAGCGCTTCCGAAGACAAATACAGGGATGCGATTAAAACCGAGGTAAAAAATGGTGTTTTAAACATCTCCTATAATGGAAGCCCAATCAGATTTAGTTCCAATCCAAGATTACGCGCATATATTTCTTTTAAAACCCTTGAAAGCCTTGAAGGTTCAGGTGCCTGTGATTTTATCATCAACGGAATTTTTAAAGGGAACAGCCTTAAAATTAAGCTTTCCGGCGCCTGTGATGTGAAAGGAAATATTAGTTTCGAAAACGTTGATCTGAACCTGAGTGGCGCTTCAACAGCCAAGGTAAACGGCACAGTAAGCAATATCAAAATTGCAGCCACCGGAGCAAGTGATGTAAAAAATTATGATCTGGTGGCAGATAATTGTATCGCTGATATTAGCGGTGCAAGCGATATTAAAATTACGGTAAATAAATCTTTGAACGCAAAGGCAAGCGGCGCAAGTTCATTATATTACAAAGGCAATCCTGAAAAAAAGGATGTAAGCTCAAGCGGTGCCAGCAGTATCTCTCAGCGGAATTAATAAAAATAAAAAACCCACAATAAAATGTGGGTTTGTTGCGAAGGGAGGGTTCGAACCTCCGACCTTCGGGTTATGAGCCCGACGAGCTACCGCTGCTCTACTTCGCGATTTAGGAGTGCAAATGTAATGGGTTAATATTGAGCCACCAAATTTTAATGCTTAGTAAATGATAAAATTTAGAATTGGCCAGGGATACTGATTCCACTTTCTTTGAAACCATGCTTTTTTCTACAACTTTTCTTCAAAATCATTTAGTAATTTTTCCGAAATTTTTGAGTTGAAAATATTAATTATAGAAGATGAAAAAAGCCTTAGTGAAAGTATGTACGCCTATCTTTCTTCACAGGATAATCATTGCGATATCGCGAAAGATTATGCCACAGCAGTTAATAAAACAGAATACAATGATTACGATTGTATTCTGCTTGATATTACTTTGCCTGGTGGGAATGGCCTAAAAATTCTCAATCAACTAAAAGAGGATAAAAAACCAGATGGCGTGCTCATCATTTCTGCTAAAAATTCTTTGGATGATAAGATAAAAGGTCTAAACCTCGGTGCAGATGATTATTTAGCGAAGCCATTTCATCTTTCTGAATTAAATGCACGCATTGCGGCCATTATCAGAAGAAAAAAGTTTGATGGAAATTCGATTTTACAATTTGGCTGCATCTCAATTGACACCCAACAGAAAACAGTAACAGTCGAAAATAATCCAATAGAACTTACCAAAAAGGAATACGATTTGTTGATTTATTTTGTTTCAAATAAAAAACGGATTATCTCCAAAGAAGCAATAGCAGAGCACCTTTGGGGAAATGACATGGCCGGAAATTTTGATTTTATTTATACACATATAAAAAACCTGCGAAAAAAATTAATGGACGCAGGGGATGCAGATTTTATTAAATCGGTGTATGGAATGGGTTATAAATTTACTGATTCATGAAGCTACTTGCTAAATATAACCGTGTAAATATTCCGATTACAATTGCTACTCTTTTAATTACCGGCATTGGCTTTTATTTCATTATTCATTATGTCTTGCTTCATCAGATTGATAAAGATCTCCGCATTGAGCAACAGGAAATTATTCATTACATACAAGAAAAGAAATCCTTGCCTGAAGGGTCAAATTATAAAGATCAGCAAATAGAATTTCAACCGGCAAATGCATCCTTTTTTAAGACCAAATTTTCAACAGAGGATATATATAATTCAAAAGAAAATGAAGTGGAATCATTCAGAAAACTGCAGTTTCTGATTCGCGTAAATGACCACAATTACATTGCGATTGTAAAAAAATCCCAACAGGAAACCGAAGACATTATTCAATTGATTTTAATCATCACCTTTTCCGTTATTATTTTTTTATTGCTCGTTCTTTTTATTGTCAATCGTTTTTTGCTTGCTAAAATCTGGCAACCATTTAATCACATCTTAGAACAATTGAAACAGTTTAATCTTTCTTCTAAAAATAAAATAGTAATACAGAAAACAGATATTAAGGAGTTTAGAGAATTGAATGAGGCAGCAGTTTTGATGAGTGGGAAAGTAAGTAAGGATTATGAATCGCTAAAAAGTTTCACAGAAAATGCATCGCATGAAATACAAACCCCACTGGCAATTATAAAAAATAAAATTGAACTGTTGTTGCAATCCGAAAACCTGGACGAAACGCAGTTTCATGCTATACAAAGTGTAAATGATGCTGCCTCAAAATTATCAAGGCTAAACGAATCATTATTACTCCTTACAAAGATTGAAAACCGTCAGTTTGAAGATGTGGAAAAAATTGATTTTTCTCATGTTGTCAATCAGTGTATTGAAAATTTTGAAGAACTGGCTTCTATAAAAAATATCAGCATTGAAAAAAATATTGCTGAAGATATTTTTATAGAAATAAACGATTCACTTGCAGAAATTTTGTCTTCAAATATTCTTTTGAATGCCATAAAACACAATATTCAAAACGGAAAAATAATAATTGACCTAAGCGAAAGCTCAATGTCTGTAAGCAATACAGGCGATAAAGTGAATGAAAATACGGAGCTTTTTTTTGAACGGTTTAAAAAAAACTCGTCTTCAGGCGATTCAATCGGACTTGGGCTCGCCATTGTAAAAACAATCTGCGATACTTATGGATTTAGGATTTCTTATACTTATAAACAAGGAATTCATTTTGTAAAAGTAAATTTTTATTAAAAGATATGATGCTTCAATCATCAGTTGCTGAGAACACCTAACGCCGTTGCTCAAGACATTCACAATGACTGCATATCTGGAAAATAGAAATTGTCCTTAAAAGTTCATTTACTGTAACCTTTTTTCTTAAAATAAAAAAAACCGTTTCGCTTAGAAACGGTTCTCTTATTTTAATTTTTTGTTTAGATAAGTGGTGGAATTTCCTCCGGAATTTCATGAATGTCATCCCGGAAATCCTGTGGATATTTCTCCGGATTTCTCAATCTGCTGTGATACCGGCTGTATCCAAAATAAATGATGAAACCAATCAGCAACCATCCAAATAATCTTACCCAGTTGGTCCAGCCCAATCCAAAAATCATTGCTGCACAAACAACGATGCCCAGAACTGAAATTAATTTATAGGCAGGCACTTTAAACCCTCTTGGAATCTCCGGATGTTTTACACGCATGATCCAAACACCTGCGCATACCAGAATAAACGCGAATAAGGTTCCAATGCTCGTCATATCGCCCACAATATCACCGGGAATAAAAGCTGAGAATATGCCTACAAGAGCCAGAAAAATTAAATTGGATTTGTATGGAGTTTTGAATTTGGGGTGTACTTCGGAAAATATTTTTGGAACAAGTCCATCTTTACTCATGGAATAAAATACCCTTGATTGACCCATTAGCATTACCAAAATCACCGAAGAAAATCCAAGCAAAATCGCAATCGTAACGAGGTCGCTCAGCCATTGAAATGTTGGCACCCATACACCACCTACCATCTGCCCGCTCATGTGCTCA
Organism: Ginsengibacter sp.; assembly: GCA_051959055.1. Lineage (GTDB taxonomy): Bacteria > Bacteroidota > Bacteroidia > Chitinophagales > Chitinophagaceae > Ginsengibacter. The sequence goes on from JBQCFO010000608.1 coordinate 6,966, forward strand.
ATAGCATAGACAACAGATGCTTCACTGCCGTTGGTTCTGAATTCCTGCACAGAAGCGATACCTGTGAGTACATAAGAAAATAGAATGTACAAAATAGTACAAATTACCAGGGATCCTAAAATTCCAATTGGCATATCCCGCTTTGGATTTTTTGTTTCCTGCGCAGCAGTAGAAACGGCGTCAAAGCCAATGAAGGCAAAAAATACAACACCCGCTGCGCCAAGTATTCCCAATATTCCTCCATAATGGTAAGAGATACCCATGTGGTCGGTATAAGTAGTAGACGGCGGTATAAAAGGTGTGTGATTTTCAGGCCTGATATATTGCCATCCAACGACAATTACTACGACCACAATGGCTACTTTTAAAATTACAATGATTGCATTTACCAACGCTGATTCCTGCATTCCCCTGATTAATAAAAGTGTTAATACAATGACAATCCCCAAAGCCGGAAGGTTCATAATTCCATGGTGAAGGCCATCATGCGACATCTGAAAAGGAGAATGACACCATTCGTACGGGACCGAAGTGCCAAAGATTTCCAGAAATTTATTGAAATATTCTGCCCATGCAATGGCTACGGTTGCAGCACCTACGCCATATTCAAGAATTAAATCCCAACCGATAATCCACGCGATAAACTCGCCCATTGTGGCATAAGAATAGGTGTACGCGCTTCCTGCAATCGGAATCATTGAAGCAAATTCTGCATAACATAATCCTGCAAAAGCACACCCTAAAGAAGCGATTATAAATCCGATTGTTACAGATGGGCCGGCATGCTGCGCCGCGGCGGCGGCTGTTCTCACAAATAAGCCGGCACCTATTATAGCGCCAATGCCAAGCGCAATCAGGTTCCCGGCTCCAAGCGTTCTTTTTAATGTGTTTTGTGATTCACCTGCCTCATGCATCAGATGG